>JASHPW010000080.1 GCA_030037895.1 Xanthobacteraceae bacterium
ACATCCATGGCCTGGGTGGTGACGTTGAGAAGGTGCGAGAGGAGCCGGCCGATCTCGCAATAGAGTACGCGGATCAGCTGCGCCCGCCTCGGAATGGCAACGCCGAGGAGCTTCTCCGCGGCCAGGCAGAACGCGTGTTCCTGGTTGATCGGCGCGACGTAGTCGGGGCGGTCGAAATAGGGAATCGCCTGCAGATAGGTCTTGTGCTCGATCAGTTTTTCGGTGCCGCGGTGCAGGAGCCCGATATGCGGGTCCACGCGCTCCACCACCTCGCCGTCGAGTTCGAGGACGAGGCGCAGCACGCCGTGCGCCGCGGGATGTTGCGGCCCGAAATTGATGGTGAAGTTGCGGGCAGCGGTTTCGGTCATGGTGGGGCTTCGATTACCCTGTTCGCCATTTGCTATCGGCTATTCGCCATTTGCAATTCGCCCGCTTTCGCGGTCTTGGCCGCGACCCGGGCGTTGAACTTGTCCCAGACGACAACGAAGCGTTCGTGACGGCCTTCGCCGATCAGATCGATGCCGTCGTGCGCCTTGACCTTGAAGACCACGCGCTGGCCGACGACTTCGGCGCATTCGGCATCGACCGTCACCGTCATGCCGGGAGGCGTCGCGGCCAGGTGACTCACATCGACATGGACGCCGAGGCTGCCTTCGCCCGGGTCGAGATGCGGGGCGAGCAGCTCGGTGCATGTCCATTCCATCAGCACGATCATATAGCCGGTGGCAAAAACCTTCGGCATCGCCGCGATCAGGGGCGATTCGGGATAGGTGTAGGGGACGGTCTTGTTCTCCGGCACCTTGTAAGCGAGGCGATGGGTGAGGCCGGGCTTGAGCGTCGGTTTCATTTCGAGCCTTTTCTCACGATTCTTGCCCGCCGCGGCCGCCGCCCATCTTTGCCGCCTTCTCATCGCCCGGCAGCAGGTAATCCGTGCCTTCCCAGGGCGAGAGGAAATCGAAATTGCGGAATTCCTGGGCAAGCCGCACCGGCGCGTAAACCACGCGCTTGAGCTCGTCGTCGTAGCGCACCTCGACGAAGCCGGTGAGCGGAAAATCCTTGCGCAGCGGATGGCCCTCGAAGCCGTAATCGGTGAGCAGGCGGCGCATGTCCGGATGGCCGGTGAAGACGACGCCGTAGAGGTCGTAGGTCTCGCGCTCGAACCAATTGGCGCCGGGGAAGACCTCGATGATCGAGGGCACCGGCGTTCCTTCGTCGGTCTCCGCCTTCACGCGGATGCGCACATTGCGCTTGGGCGACAGCAGATGATAGACGACGTCGAAGCGTCGCTCCCGGCCCGGCCAATCGACGGCGGTGATATCGACGATATTCCAGAACAGGCAACGCGGGTCGTCGCGCAGAAAGCGCATGACCGCGACGATGTCGCTCGCCTGCGCGGTTATCATCAGCTCGCGAAAGGCGATCGAATAGCCCTCGACCGCGGGAGTAAGCGCATCAGCGATGGTCCGGCCGAGAGTATCGAGTGTCTCATCCATCTTCAGCGTTCGATCGTGGCGGTGCGGCGGATTTTCTTCTGCAGCAGGAGCACGCCGTAGAGCAACGCCTCGGCGGTCGGCGGACAGCCGGGCACGTAGATATCGACCGGGACGATGCGGTCGCAGCCGCGCACGACCGAATAGGAATAATGGTAATAGCCGCCGCCGTTGGCGCACGAGCCCATGGAAATCACGTAGCGCGGCTCCGGCATCTGGTCGTAGACCTTGCGCAACGCCGGAGCCATTTTGTTGGTCAGCGTGCCGGCGACGATCATCACGTCCGACTGGCGCGGCGAGGCGCGCGGGGCGACGCCGAAGCGCTCGATGTCGTAGCGCGGCATCGCCACCTGCATCATCTCGATCGCGCAGCAGGCGAGCCCAAACGTCATCCACATGAGCGAGCCGGTGCGCGCCCAGGCGATGAGGTCGTCCGCCGCCGCGACCAGGAATCCCTTGTCGGCAAGCTCGCCGTTGAGGTCGGCAAAGAACGGATCATTGGCGCGCGCCGGCGTGACGGCGCGCGCGGCGACCATATCCCGGCCCGGCGCAACGATCGCAGGTTCGCTCAATTCCATTCGAGCGCTCCCTTCTTCCACTCATAGATAAACCCGATCGTGAGCACCGCAAGAAACACCATCACCGAGCAATAGCCGAACAAACCTATATCTTTGGACGCCGTAACCCAGGGAAAAAAGAAAGCGATTTCGACATCGAAAATGATGAGCAAGATGGCAACGAGATAGTAGCGGACGTCGAATTTCATGCGCGCGTCGTCGAAGGCGTTGAAGCCGCACTCGTAGGCGGAGAGCTTTTCCGAATCGGGTTGCTTGTAGGCGACCACGAAAGCCGAAAGGAGAAGCGCCACGCCGATCACGGCCGCGACCGCCACGAACACGACGAGCGGAAGATAGGCGAGCAGCAATTGATTGAGCGACTGAGTCATCGGGCGCCACTTTGCTCGGCCATCACCGGACGGCGGCCTCCGTCGTCACCTCGGGAACATGCACCCCAGCAACGCGGTTCCGTCCGCGCCGAAACCGTGCCGATTTGCCCCAAATCGCTGCGGATGGCGCTGAAAAATCGAAGCGAGGCGACCCTTAGCGCAGTGCACAAAAAGGCGCAAGATAACCCCTCGCGCCGATGTCGGCGCTGCGCCGGGACGGAAGACAGAGTCGACATCACGCGCCCCAGGCGGCGGCGAATCGCACCGGCAATGGAGAGCTAAATACTTGAAATCATGGAAATCATGGCGGGAGCGACGGGGCTCGAACCCGCGACCTTCGGCGTGACAGGCCGACGCTCTAAACCAACTGAGCTACGCCCCCGGGGCGCGGTGCGCAGTTAAGGCCCACGTCCCCGCAAGTCAAGAATTGCGGCCCAAAATGGGCGCCATGGGCTTGCCTTGCACGCGCCACAGAGTGAGCGAAGATACCGGGGCAAGCGCGAAAACATCGGTGGAATCGGCAAAACAAGCGTGGTCAGCCGCAGCCGAATCGTCTAACTCGTTGGCGGTGAGCGGCGCTTTTCGCCCCGCTACTGCTTCATTGAGGAGGATTCAATGGCAGCCAAATCAACTGCTACGGTGACGTTGAAGCATCTCGCGGCGAGCCTCGCGGAGGACAACGAGCTTTCGAAAAAACAGGCGGAAGCCATTCTTGGCGGTCTGGTCGGCCAAATCGTCAAGCACCTCAAAAAGGGCGAGCGCATTCGCATCGGCGGCCTTGGCATCCTGCAAGTGAGGAAGCGCGCCGCGCGCATGGGCCGCAATCCGGCCACCGGCGAAGCCATCCAGATCAAGGCGAGCAAGAAGGTCGCCTTCCGCGCCTCGAAGGAACTTAAGGAAGCGATCTGAGAACAGACGACAGGCAACGGACGGCTGATAGCGGACGGGTCGATCTTTCCGGCGTCGGTCTTCCGTCGTCTGTCCTCTGATAATGGTGGGCGGTGACGGATTCGAACCGCCGACATCCTGCGTGTAAAGCAGACGCTCTACCAGCTGAGCTAACCGCCCTCGCAGCGAGATTTATCGCCGCAAGGCGTTGGCGCGCAAGGGCGAGTTGCACAGGCCGGCATCGTTCTCATGACGCGGCTGCAAAAAATGTGCGATAGTTTCTCTACTCAGCGCGGCCAGCTGAAGGCCACGGGGAAGCCATGCCACCCAAGTTCGTGTTCATGATCGCGCTGCTGCTGACCCCGGCAACGGCAGCGTTCGCGCAAACGTTCCCGCCGCAGCCCGCGCCGCCGGCCAACCCGATGCTGGAAGGCAATCAGCAGGAACGGCAGGCCTGCGCGCCGGACGTGGTCAAGTATTGTCAACATCAATTAAACGTCAATGCGCAAGACACGTTGGCCATTCTCAACTGTCTGCAAACGAACAGGCCGAATATCAGCGCCGCCTGCCGCACCGTGCTGGCAAATCACGGGCAGTAACAGCGGCCGGCGCGGCGGCAACTCAAGTCGCGCCCGGCGCGGACCTCACCTGCTTTGTGACGACTGCACCTCGATCGCCGCTTCGTCGTCGGTCCGCCGTTCCGTGCCGGTTTCACCCCGCGCGACGTGCTCGGCGAGCCGCATCCACGATTGCGCCAGGGTCAACCACAGCGCCTTGTCACTGTCCTCGCCCGCGGCCTGCGCCATCGCGACGCATCGTTCAGCGTACTTTCGATGATCCTGAATGGTCCCCATCACACGCCATCCCCGACTGACTCAACACGGCGCGGAATAGAAGCGGCAAGTGCGGCAGAGAAGCGATCATCGGATGACCGAACGCGGGCCTCATCGGCGCCAATCAAGGCAGTGGACCCTTCGGCGCTTGGCGGCGGGGCCATGGTCCCGGCATTCAATTCCGCGCGCGAGCCGGCGTTGGCGGCTGTCGCCCGCGCGTGCTACCGAGACACCATGCCCGTGCTGACGCTGACCGAAGCTGCCGCGCTGCTGCCGCCGCGCGGCGCGCTGATCGGTCTTGATCTCGGCAGCAAGACGATCGGCGTCGCCGCGAGCGACCCGGACCGCCGCTTGGCGGCGCCGGTCGAGACCATCGCGCGCAAACGCTTCAACCGCGATGCCGAGCGCCTGTTCGCGCTCGCCGCCGAGCGCCGCGCCGTCGGTTTTGTGCTCGGCCTGCCGGTCAACATGGACGGCACGGAAGGCCCGCGGGCGCAAGGAACGCGCGCCTTCGCCCGCCAGCTTGCGGCGCTCACGGCGCTGCCGATCGCGCTGTGGGACGAGAGGCTATCGACCGCGGCGGTCGAACGCGCGCTGATCGCCGCCGATGCGAGCCGGAGCAAGCGCAAGGCCGTGATCGACCAGCACGCCGCTGCCTACATTTTGCAAGGCGCGCTCGACCGGCTGGCGCGCAACGGCGCGGCTCTCATTCATCCCGCCCCGCGCCGTGGGGAAGGATGACGCGGATTATTCCGGCAGCGCCCGCTGCAACAGAAGCTCGGACGTGGTGCCGTCAATGCCATCGGCGGCATAAAGGGCTGCGTGCGAGCGGTGCAAGCGCGTCTGCACGAACGCATCCGTGACGGCAGGCGGAGCGTTTGCCGCGAGTGCGGCCGCAGCCGCCAGCGCGGCAAGTCTGCCGACCGTAATGCGTGCGGCGCTTTCGCTTGCCAACTCGCGCTTGGGTTCGACGCGCGTCGCCTTTGTGCCGGTTCCTCGCGCGGCCTCGCCCGTCAGCCTATCAAAGAGATCGAGCGCTTCTTTGTCGCGGTCGAGCGCACGAAGGACGTCGAGGCACATCACATTGCCGGAGCCTTCCCAGATGGCATTGACCGGCGCCTCGCGATAAAGCCGCGGCAAGACGCTTTCCTCGACATAGCCGTTGCCGCCGAGGCATTCCATAGCCTCGTAGATGAAGGCCGGCGCGGTCTTGCAAACCCAATATTTGGCCGCCGGCGTGACCAAACGGGCATAGGCGGCCTCGCGCGGATCAGTGGCGGCGCGATCGAACGCACGCGCAAGCCGCATCGAGAGCGCGAGCGCGCCCTCCACTTCGAGCGCCAGATCGGCCAACACCGCGCGCATCATCGGCTGGTCGTACAGATGTTTCTGGAACACGGTGCGATGGCGACAATGGTGCACCGCCTGCGCCAACGCCATGCGCATGAAACCGGCCGAAGCAAGCGCGCAATCGAGGCGCGTCAACTGCACCATCTGGATGATGGTGCGCACCCCTGCCCCCTCCTCGCCGACGCGCCAGGCGAACGCTTCGGCAAATTCGACTTCGCTCGACGCGTTGGACCGGTTGCCGAGCTTGTCCTTGAGGCGCTGCAACCGCAGCGCATTGACCGAGCCGTCGGGCCGGAAGCGCGGCAGGAAGAAACAGCTGAGCCCGCCGGGCGCCTGGGCAAGCACCAGAAAGGCGTCGCACATCGGCGCGGAGAGGAACCATTTGTGACCGGTGATCGCGTAATGATCTCCGGTGGGAGTCGCGGCCGTGGTGTTGGCGCGCACGTCGGTGCCGCCCTGCTTCTCGGTCATGCCCATGCCGAGCGTCATGCCCAATTTTTCCCACCATGGCCGGAAGGTGGAGTCGTAGGCGGTGGTAACGACCTTGGGCGCCACTTGCGCGCGAAGCGCCGGTTCGGCCGCGAGCGCCGCGAGCGCGGCGCGCGTCATGGTGATCGGGCAGAGGTGCCCGCTCTCGATCTGCGCCGCCATGTAATAGCGCGCCGCCCGCGCCACCTCGGCCGGCGGCGCGGCGCGGGTGCCGGACCGCGTCCAGGTCGACGCATGCAGGCCGGCGGCGACGCTCGCCCGCATCAGATCGTGATAGGCCGGATGGAATTCCACGGTGTCGCGGCGGAAGCCCTTGGCGTCGAAGGTCTGGAGCTTCGGCGGGTTCTCGTTGGCACGGCGCGCCAGCGCCGACATATCGGCCGTTCCCCAGTGTCGGCCGAAGGCGGACAGTGCGGCCGCGTCATCGGCCGCGCCGTTCGCTTCGACCGCTTCGATCAGGGGCGCATCGCTCGAAAACAGATCGACGTTCTCATAAGGCGGCGACTGATTGAGAACCTCGTGCGTGTCCAAGCGCAAACCGGCGGTCATGGCGTTCCCTCTGGATTCACGCATCCTAGCATGTCCCGTTGCGCAAGTTCCGGTGCATGGCCGGCCGATACGCCCAAGGCCAACGCAAAGCGGGCTTGCCGGGCCGCTCGAATTGGGCCTATAGCAGCGCTTTGATGACCAAGTCCCAGCCGCTGACGCGCCACATCGTTTCGATCAACGACCTCACCAACAAGGAGATCGAGACGATCTTCGAGGTCGCGCAAGGATTGCTCAAGGAGCTCGCCGACCCCGACGTCGCCTACCGGATCGGACGCGGCACCAGCGTCGCCTCGAAATACATTTTGGCAAGCCTGTTCTACGAGCCGTCGACGCGCACGCGCCTGTCGTTCGAAAGCGCCATGCTGCGGCTCGGCGGCGCCAACATCACCAGCGCCGATCCGGCGGTGAGTTCGGCGGCCAAGGGCGAAAGCCTGGCCGACACGATCAGGGTTATCTCCAACTATGCCGACATCGTCGTCATCCGCCATCCGCGCGACGGCGCCGCGCGGCTCGCCGCCGAATACTCGCGCATCCCGGTGATCAACGGCGGCGACGGCAGCCATGAGCACCCGACGCAAACGCTGTGCGATCTGTTCACGCTGCGCTCCAAGAACAAGACTCTCAGAAACATGAAGGTCGCGATCGCCGGAGATCTCAGAGGCAGCCGCACCATTCATTCGTTCGTCTATGCGCTGGCCCGATTCGGCGCGACCATCGATCCGCTGCCGGCGCCGGGCATGGAGCTGCCGGCACACGTCGACTGCCGCCTGCGCGAGGAGTTTCACAGCCGCATGGTCTCCAAGGCGGGCGGGCAGGCGCACGGCCAGCCGATCGACGCGCTCTACGTGACCGCCGACCAGCCGCACCAGCTTTCGCTCTATGCCGAGCCGGAAGTCGATTACGGGCTCATCCGGCAGAAGAAGACCGACGCGGTTTACGTCACCCGCTTCCAAAAGGAACGCTGGAGCGAGAAGGAGCGGCCGTATCCGAAGATCGACGCCAAATTCCTCGGCGAGCCGAAATATTCGGACGCCAGCGTCATGCATCCGCTGCCGCGCGTCAACGAGCTCGACGCCTCGTTCGACAGCGACCGCCGCGCCGTTTATTTCCGCCAAGCCGCCTATGGCGTTCCCGTGCGCATGGCGCTCATTTCGTTGCTTCTGCGCTTGCACAGGGATAGATCGCTGCGCCAATTCGCCGGCGGCTTTGCCAAGCCCGACCATCCGCTCTACGTGCAGCCGATCGGCACCGGCATCCAATGCGGAAACTTAAACTGCATCACCTGCGATTCTTCCGAACGCCAATATGCCGCCAATAAATTTTACATTGTCGAAGGGAGTTCGCCGCAGAGCTGCAAGCTCCGCTGCCTGTATTGCGAGACCGACATCGACGAAGAAACCGCCGCGTCTTTCGTCGTCGGCGACACGGCGCGGAAAACGTTTTCGCCCGGACTGGGCTTGTTCTTGCGGACAGCGGCCGAAAGGCTGAAGCACCTCGTCATCTATAAGAGCGAAGCCGAGGCGGAGGCGGCCGGCTTTGCGCCGCGCGAGATCGGCAGGAAAGTCCACGCCGGTTAAGCGGATGTCGGTGGCGCGCCGGCGCGGTCACCCTCTCCTCCCGCGGCGGCAGGGAACGATTGATATGAGTGCGCCCTTGCGCTGATCTCGTCGAATGCCGCGCTGAAAAAGCTCTCGCCCGAGGCCACGCATGATGCACGCGATCGACTGGTCGTCCGCGCCGCTGCCGGACTACGCCGCGGCCTTCATCTTCGGCTATCTCTGCGGGTCCGTTCCGTTCGGTGTCGTGCTGACGCGGCTTGCCGGCGGGCCGGACATCCGCGCCGTCGGCTCCGGCAATATCGGCGCGACCAACGTATTGCGCACCGGCCGCAAGGGGCTCGCCGCCTTGACGCTTGCCGGCGACATGCTCAAGGGCACCGTCGCCGTCCTGCTGATGTATCATTTCTTCGGTCACGGGCCGGCGATGGTCGCGGCGGTCGGCGCCTTCCTCGGCCATTTGTTTCCGGTTTGGCTGCGGTTTCGCGGCGGCAAGGGGGTGGCGACCTATATCGGCCTCCTTCTCGGCCTTGCTTGGCCTGCGGCCATCGCCTTCTGCGCGATCTGGCTCGCGGTCGCCGCGCTTGCCCGCTACTCATCGCTTGCGGCCTTGATCGCCAGCGCGGCGACACCGGCCTTCCTGTGGTGGCACGGCGATCTGCCGGACGCGCAAGTGTTCGTGTTGCTGTCGATCCTGCTTTGGTTCATGCACCGTGCCAATATCTCCCGGCTTGTCCGCGGAACGGAGAGCAAGATCGGCGTCGGGTCAAAGGCCGCTCCGCCGTCCTGACGGCTATCGCCTTTTCACCTCGCCGCGGGTTTGGGGCTATGCTGACCCGCGAACGCGACAGGCGCGGGGGGCGCGGTGGGCGAAGACAAGCAGGGTGTCCGCCTGACGGACGAGCAGCGGATCGATTGGCTGCGATTGATCCGCAGCCAGAACGTCGGTCCGCGCACCTTTCGCGCGCTGGTCAATCATTTCGGCGGCGCGCGCGCCGCGCTCGAAGCGTTGCCTTCGCTCGCCCGACGCGGCGGGGCCGGCGCGGCTATGCAGGTGTGCGCGCGCGCGGACGCCGAGCGTGAAATCGCCGCCGCACAGAAGCTCGGCGTCACCTTCGTGGCGCTGGGCGAACCTGCCTATCCGCTGCGGCTGCAGATGATCGAGGACGCACCGCCCTTGATTGCGATCCGCGGGCAAGCTCCGGTTCTCGCTCTCCCGATGGTCGCGATCGTCGGCTCGCGCAACGCCTCGGGCGCGGGTACCAAATTCACGCAGCGGATCGCGCGCGAACTCGGCGAGGCCGGTTTTGCCATCGTTTCCGGGCTGGCGCGCGGCATCGATGCGGCGGCGCATCGCGCCAGCCTGCAAACCGGAACGATCGCCGTTCTCGCCGGCGGCCACGACCGCGTCTATCCAATCGAGCATGCGGACTTGCTCGACGAGATCATGGCTGCCGGTGCCGCGCTCTCCGAAATGCCGCTCGGCTGGGAGCCGCGCGGGCGCGATTTCCCGCGCCGGAACCGATTGATTTCCGGGTTGTCGCTCGGCGTCGTCATCGTCGAGGCCGCCAGGCGTTCGGGCTCGCTGATTACCGCGCGGTTTGCGCTCGAACAGGGCCGTGAAGTGTTTGCCGTTCCGGGCTCCCCGCTCGACCCGCGCGCCGAGGGCACCAATGGGCTCATCAAGCAGGGGGCGACGCCGGTGACCGAGACCGCCGATATCGTCTCCGTGCTGCAGCCGATCCTGGAGGGGAAGAAACTCCCGGCGCGGGAGCCGGAACCGCAACCGGCCGAAGGCGAATCTCGCGACGGCGCCGAGCCGGCGCCCGACGAACGCTCGCGCATCGTTGCCCTGCTCGGCCCGGCTCCGCTGCTGATCGACGACCTCGTGAGATTGTCGCAAAGCTCGCCGGCGGTGGTGCGGATGGTGCTGCTCGAACTTGAAATCGCCGGGCGCCTGGAACGCCATGGCGGCGGGCTGGTGTCGCTCGTTTAGAGCAGCCGCGGGGTTCTTTCTCAGTGCAACCGCTCCGCTTCGGCGCAGATTTCGGGGCCATTTCGATTTCGAGCTGCGCGATCAGGAGCGGCGCTTCGGCATGATTCCCGACGGTTATCCGCGCCGCGTGGTCCTCGACCGCATCGGAGTACGATAACGCCGGCCGGCTGTCCTTAGCCGCGTGGTCCGCGACCGTCGGGTCCCGCCCCATGTTTCGAAACCTGATCGGCTTCGAGCCGCGCCATATCGAGAATGTAGGCGAGCGCATCGAGGTCATGGTTCTTGGCAATCTGCGCCAGTTCCTCCACGAACGAGGCAATGTATTGCGCAGCGCTTGGCGCATCCGACTTGCGACCATCGTCTGCAGTCATGAAGCCCTCGCGGCACCTGCGGGTCGACGGCACCCTATGCTATACTACCTATATATGTACTAACGTCTTTAGACAACCAACGAGAGCAAGACGAAGAATTAATACGAGGAAGAAGAATTATGCCGCTCCGGCGGTGCCTTATCGTCTTCGGTTGCTTTCGGGGATCGCCCGGCCGCCTTCGCCTGGGCAAGGGAACGATTTGACAGGCGGGATCGCATTACCCATGTTCCCGGCGGCCCGGAGGCAGATCAACATCCCTCCAAGAAAGCGAAAAGGCCGATAGGTCAGCGGGTTAGCATGAACTTGGTTCTGGTGGAATCGCCCGCCAAGGCGAAGACGATCAATAAGTATCTCGGCCGGGGGTATGAGGTCGTGGCCTCTTTCGGCCATGTGCGCGACCTGCCGGCAAAGGACGGTTCGGTCGATCCCGATGCCAATTTCCACATGGTTTGGGAGGTCGACCCCAAGGCCCAGAAGCGTCTCAATGAGATCGCCCGCGCCGTCAAAGGCGCGGACAAGCTGATCCTGGCGACCGACCCGGATCGCGAGGGCGAGGCGATCTCCTGGCACGTGCTCGAAGTGCTCAAGCAAAAGAAAGCGTTAAACGGTCAGCCGGTCGAGCGGGTGGTGTTCAATGCCGTCACCAAGCAGGCGGTGACCGAGGCGATGACGAAGCCGCGCCGGATCGACCAGGCCCTGGTCGACGCCTATCTGGCGCGGCGGGCGCTCGATTACCTGGTCGGTTTCACGCTGTCCCCGGTCCTGTGGCGTAAGCTGCCGGGGGCGCGCTCGGCCGGACGCGTGCAGTCGGTCGCGCTGCGGCTCGTCTGCGACCGCGAGCTGGAAATCGAAAAATTCGTCCGCCGTGAATATTGGTCGATCATGGCCGTGCTGGCGACCCCGCGCGGCGAGGTTTTCGAGGCGCGCCTGGTCGGCGCCGACGGACAAAAGCTGCAGCGGCTCGACATCGGCTCGGCCGCCGCGGCGGACGCCTTCAGGCGGGCACTGGAAACCGCCGCCTTCACGGTTGCCGCCGTGGAGGCGAAGCCGGTCAAGCGTCACCCGCAGCCGCCCTTCACCACCTCGACGCTGCAACAGGAAGCAAGCCGCAAGCTCGGCTTCGCTCCCGCCCATACGATGCGCGTCGCGCAGCGGCTGTACGAAGGCATCGACATCGGCGGCGAAGCCGTGGGCCTCATCACCTATATGCGCACCGATGGCGTGCAGATGGTCAACGAAGCGATCAGCGCCGTCCGCCGCGTCATCGAAGCGGATTATGGCGCACGCTATGTCCCCTCCTCGCCGCGGCGTTATGAAGCCAAGGCCAAGAACGCGCAGGAAGCGCACGAAGCCATTCGCCCGACCGACCTCGCCTGCCGGCCGAACGAAGCCAGAGGCTTTCTCGATCCCGACCAGGCCAAGCTCTACGAGCTGATCTGGCGGCGCACGGTCGCGAGCCAGATGGAGTCGGCCGAGCTCGAGCGCACGACCGTCGACATTACCGCCACCTCATCCTCGGCTTCCCCACCAAGTGGGGAAGACGCAGGGAGCCGACTCCTCGACCTGCGCGCAACCGGGACGGTGGTGAAGTTCGATGGCTTTCTCGCGCTCTACCAGGAAGGGCGCGACGAAGACCCGGACGATGAGGAGGCGCGCCGGCTTCCGGAAATGAGCGCCGGCGAACGACTCGCCAAGCGCTCGATCACGGCCGCTCAGCACTTTACCGAGCCGCCGCCGCGCTATTCCGAAGCGTCGCTGGTCAAGCGCCTGGAAGAGCTTGGCATCGGCCGTCCCTCGACTTATGCCTCGATCTTGCAGGTGCTCAAGGACCGCAAATATGTGCGGCTCGACAAGCGGCGGCTTTATCCCGAGGACCGCGGACGCATCGTCGTCGCCTTCCTCGAGAGCTTTTTCGCCAAATACGTCGAGTACGACTTCACGGCGGGCCTCGAGGGGCAGCTCGATCTCATCTCCAACCACGAGATCGCCTGGCGCGACGTGCTGCGCGATTTCTGGCGCGATTTCATCGGCGCCGTGGTCGAGATCAAGGATTTGAAAATCTCCGAGGTGATCGACGCGCTCGACGCGCTCTTGGCGCCGCACCTGTTCCCGCCGCGCGCCGATGGCAGCGATCCTCGTCAATGTCCGACTTGCGGCAGCGGCCGGCTCACGCTCAAGCTGTCCAAGTTTGGGGCCTTCATCGGCTGCTCGAATTATCCGCAGTGCCGCTACACCCGGCCGCTGTCGGCGCCGGGCGAGGGTGCGGCCGAGATCGACACCAGAAAGCTCGGCGAAGATCCCGAGACCGGCCTCGACGTGACGCTGCGCAACGGCCGCTTCGGCCCCTATGTGCAGCTCGGCGAAGCGGTGGACGGAGAAAAGCCGAAACGCGCCAGCCTGGCGAAGGGAATGACGCCGGAAACCATCGATCTCGACCGGGCGCTGGCGCTCTTGTCATTGCCGCGCGAAGTGGGCCGTCATCCCGAGGATGGCGAGCCGATCCGCGCCGGCATCGGCCGGTTCGGACCTTACGTGCAGCACGGCAAGACCTACGCCAATCTCGAAGCCGGGGACGAAGTGTTTGCCGTCGGCCTCAACCGGGCGGTGACGCTGCTGGCGGAAAAACGCGCCAAAGGCTCGCGCTTCCACCGCTTCGGCGCCGATCCGGGCCGCGCGCTCGGCGAGCATCCGACCAAGGGCGGGACCATCGTGGCAAAAAACGGCCGCTATGGTCCTTATGTCAGTCACGCCGGCGTCAACGCCACGCTGCCGCGCGGGAAGACACCCGAGACCATTACACTTGAGGAAGCCGCCGCGCTCATCGACGCCCGCGCCGAGCGCGCGCCTCCAGGCGCGCAGGCGCGGCCGCGCCAGAGCAAGCGCGCTGCGCCCGACGCGGCTCCGCGCGCCAAGAGGTCCGCCAAGCGGCGGTCAGCATTCAGCAAATCAGCACGCAAGACGACGCAAGCTGCCGAATAATTCCAAACTCCGGCCCCCTGGCCGAGGACAGGGCCATTGAGCGGCCTATGAAATCCACGCATCTGCCGTCGCGCGAGGAGCTTCTTACCTTCATCCGCGAGCGCAGCGGCAAGGTCGGCACGCGCGAGGCCGCGCGCGCGTTCGGCGCCAAGAACGCCGACCGGGCGGCGCTCAAGCGCATGTTGCGCGAGCTTGCCGAGGAAGGTCACCTCGATCGACGCCGCAAGCGGCTGCATCATGCCGGCACCCTGCCGCCGGTCGTTCTCGCCGACATCACCGGCCGCGATCCCGACGGCGAACTTTTGGCGCGGCCGACCGAATGGGACGAAGAGGCGCACGGCGCCGCGCCGGTGATCCGCGTCGCCACGCCGCGGCGCGCCCGGCCGGGCGAAGTAGCCGGCGTCGGCGACCGCGCGCTCCTGCGTGTCGAGCGAACGGACGGGGAGGAGACGAGCGGACGCGTCATCAAGCTCATCGATCGCGCCAGGCACCGCGTGCTCGGTATTTTTCGCGGCCTTCCGGGCGGCGGCGGCCGCCTGGTGCCGATCGACAAGAAAGAGCTCGGCCGCGAGCTTGCCATCGCGGCCGGCGCGACCGGCGGCGCGGCGGACGGCGATCTGGTCGCCGTCGAGGTTGCGCGCCGCGGCAGGCTCGGGCTGCCGACCGGCACGGTGGTCGAGCGGCTCGGTTCGATCAGGAGCGAACGAGCGGTCAGCCTGATCGCGATCCATGCCCACGACATCCCGCACGTTTTTCCGCGCGCCGCGCTCGATGAAGCGGCGGCCGCCCACCCGGCGACGCTCGCGGGACGCGAGGACTGGCGCGAGGTGCCCTTCGTCACCATCGATCCGCCCGACGCCAAGGACCACGACGACGCCGTCCATGCCGTGCCCGATGCGGACCCGCGCAATCCGGGCGGCCATATCGTCAGCGTGGCCATCGCCGACGTGGCGCATTACGTGCGGCCCGGCTCGGCGCTCGATCGCGCCGCGGCCGAGCGCGGCAATTCGGTCTATTTTCCCGACCGTGTCGTCCCCATGCTGCCCGAGCGTATCTCCAACGATTTGTGCTCGCTGCGGCCGGACGAAGATCGTCCGGCGCTCGCGGTCCGCATGGTGATCGGCGCCGACGGCCGCAAGCGCTCGCATGGCTTTCATCGCGTGCTGATCCGCTCCGCCGCGCGGCTGCACTACGAGCAGGCCCAGCTCGCGGTTTCGGGCCGGGCCGACGAAGCCGTCGCCCCCATCGTCGAAAGAATCCTCGATCCGCTTTATGCGGCCTATCGGGCGGTGCGCCGCGCCGGCGACGCGCGCGGCCCGCTCGACCTTGAAATTCCCGAACGCAAGATCGTGCTCAAATCCGATGGCACGGTCGATCGCGTCATCATTCCGCAGCGGCTGGAATCGCATCGGCTGATCGAGGAGTTTATGATCCTCGCCAATGTCGCCGCCGCCGAAACCTGCGAGCGCTCGCGTGTGCCGCTGATCTATCGCGTGCACGACGAGCCGGCGCCGGAAAAGATCAACGCGTTGCGCGAGTTTCTGGCGACGCTCGATATTTCTCTGCCCAAGGGCGGCGCGCTGCGGCCGGATGCGTTCAATCGCATCCTGGAGCGGGTCAAAGGCCGCGACGTGGAGAGGCTTGTCAACGAGGTCGTGCTGCGCAGCCAGGCGCAAGCGGAATATTCGTCCGAGAATTTCGGCCATTTCGGCCTCAATTTGCGCCGCTACGCGCACTTCACCTCGCCGATCCGCCGCTACGCCGACCTGATCGTGCATCGCGCCCTGATCCGCGCGCTCAAGCGCGGTGCGGACGGTCTCGCGGACGATACGGACGCGCGCGCGCTTGCTGAAATCGCCGCCGCCATTTCGGCGACCGAGCGTCGCGCCATGAAGGCCGAGCGCGAGACCGCCGACCGGCTGATCGCCCATTTCCTGGCCGACCGCGTCGGCGCGACCTTCGATGGACATATTTCCGGGGTGACGCGCGCCGGCCTGTTCGTCGAACTCGACGAGACCGGTGCCGACGGCTTCATCCCGGCGCGCCACATCGGCGAGGAGTATTTCCGTTATCACGAGGCGGGCCGCGCTTTCGTCGGCCGTTCCGAAACCCACCGGCTCGGCGATCCGGTCACGGTCGAGCTCATCGAAGCCGCGCCGGTGGCCGGCGCCTTGCGGTTCCGGCTGTTGCGCGAAGACCACGCCGCCGGCGGCGCAGGGAGCACGCGACAGCAGACGCCGCGGCAGCGGATGATCGCGGGCCGCGCGGAACGGCGGCGACACCGCGGCAGGACGTCATGAATCATGAGTAACGACATCGAGACCATGGTCGCGCCCGGAACGGCGGCCGACCGCGCCGAACGGCTGACCGAAACGATCCGCGATCAATCCTTTCCCAATATCAGGCCGAGGGACGCGGCCACGCTCATTCTCATCGACCGTGCCGACGCGGTGCCGAAAGTGCTGCTCGGGCGCCGGCATGCGCGCCACCGGTTCATGCCCGGAAAATTCGTCTTCCCCGGCGGCAGCGTCGAAACCACGGATCGGCTGATGCCGACCGCGGCGCCGTTGCATGAACGCGACAGCGCGCGCCTGATGCAGCGGGTGAAGCGGCCGAGTCTCGCCAAGGCGGCCGCGTTCGCGCTTGCCGCCATGCGCGAAACCTATGAGGAGACCGGCCTGATGCTCGGGGTGCCGCGGGCCGGCCGGATTCCCGATCCGCCCGGCGCCTGGCGGGCGTTTGCCGAGGCGGGCGTGCTCCCCGACCTTGGCGCGATCCATTTTATCGCCCGCGCCATCACGCCGCCGAAGCGGCCGCGGCGTTTCGACAGCCGCTTCTTCGCCGCCGATGTCGCCGCGGTCGCGCGCCACAGCGAGGGATTTGTCGGGCCCGATGCGGAGCTCGTCGAGCTGGTCTGGCTGCCGATCACCGAAGCGCACCGTCTCGATATTCCCGGCATCACGGCGATCGTGCTCGAGGAGCTGCAGGAGCGCATTGCCGTCGGCATGAGCCGCGACCATCCGGTGCCGTTCTACCGCATGCGGCATAAGCGCTTCGTGCGCGAGGTCCTTTGACCTCGCCCGCACGCGATGCCGTCCGGGACTTTCTTGACATTCGCGACTTGGCGACTAGGTTGACGGCCACCAGCAAACGGATGTCGAGATCCGACCATGGCCAAAGCCACGACGATCAAGGTCAAGCTTGTTTCCAGCGCCGACACCGGCTTCTATTACGTCACGCGCAAGAATTCGCGCACCATGACCGAGAAGCTGGCGAAGAAAAAATACGACCCGGTGGCCAAGAAACACGTCGAGTTTCGCGAAGCGAAGATCAAGTGAGACCGCGACACCCGTGATTGTCACGGTTGATGCCCGGCCTGTGCCGGGCATCAATGTTTTAGAGGCCGCGCTGATCCTGCGGAGGGACGCAGCCAAATCGTCGCGCCGGCGGAAATAAGGCCGGCTACGACCAATATAAGGTGGCCGGCCGGGAACGGTGTCATGAGGAGGCCACTCGCACCGTCCCCGTGCCGGCCGAACCCTACGGACCCAGGAGATGCGGCGGACCTGAGCATTCCGCAGGGTTATCAAGTGCATGGCGCACCTTCCGGCCGTCATCCGGCGCACGGAAGGGGTCTCTCGGTCATTTCTGATTACCGGCACCAAACTATCTCAACGGCTGCGGAAATCAACCGCCAGAATTTCGCCAAAATACCGGAAAACGCGCCGGCGTTGAGAATTGCGATGACCAGGACGGGTGGCTGCGGGTCCGCGACCAACCGCAGCGTGTCATTGCGAAAGAAAGGGATCGGACCGTCGCCTTGTTCGCGCAACGACGGTTCAGGCCGCGTCAGGCACCACGCGATTGCGGCCGTCGCGCTTGGCGCGATAGAGCGCCTCATCGGCGCGTTTGAGCACGGCCGCGGGATCGTCATTCTGCCGCACGGCGGCGATGCCGATCGAGATCGTCACCGGAATGCTGCGCGCCCCTTTGTGGATCGCGAACGGCTCGGCGGCAATGCGCCGGCGCAGCCGTTCCGCCACCATGGCGGCGACCGCCATGTCGGTCTCCGGCATGACGATGACGAATTCTTCGCCGCCGCAGCGGCAAGCGAGATCGATGCCGCGGATCGACCGCTTGATGCGCAGGGCGAAGTCGCGCAGCACGTCGTCGCCGGCATCATGTCCGTAGGTGTCGTTGATCGATTTGAAATGATCAATGTCGAGCGCCAGCACGGTGAGCGGCTTGCCCCGCGCGGTCGCCTGCTCGACCAGCGTTGCGATATGGTTTTCCATGTAACGGCGGTTGAACAGGCCGGTCAGCGCGTCGGTAATCGCCATCTCGATCGAGATCTGGACGTTATCGCGCAGCCGTTCCGTGTAGCGACGCTTGCGCACCTGGCTGCGTGCCCGCGCCAGCAGCTCGTTCTTGTCGATCGGGCGCAGCAGAAAATCGTTCACGCCGATTTCGAGGCCGCGCACCATGCGCGCGTTGTTGTCCGGCTCGGCGATCGCCAGGATCGGCAGGTTGCGGGTGCGGTCGAGCGAGCGGATCTGGCTGCACAGCCGCAGCGCGTCGAAATTCTCCAGCTCGAGCGAGACGATGAGCAGATCGTAATTGCCGTCGGCGGCATGGAACAGCGCATCGTTCGGATCGGCCTCGACCGCGACGGTGTGCTCCGCGGCGAGCGTCGCCGCGATCCGCTCATGCGAGGCCGGACGGTCATCGACGATGAGCACACGGCCGCCGCGGCCGGAATCGGCGACCGCCTCGCGCTCGGGCGATTCGATGCCGATGTCGCGCGACGTCAACGCGCGCATGCGCAATTCGTCGGTGACCATCTTGAGCCGGGCCAGCGAGCGCACCCGCGCGATCAGCGCCAATTCGGAAACCGGCTTGGTCAAGAAATCGTCGGCGCCGGCTTCCAGTCCGCGCACACGGCCGGAGGGCTCATCGAGCGCGGTCACCATGACGACGGGAATGTGATGCGTGGCCGGATTGGTTTTGAGCCGCCGGCAGACCTCGAATCCGTCCATGTCGGGCATCATCACGTCGAGCAGGACGAGGTCGCATTCGGCGCGCGCGCAGATCGCCAAAGCCTCGGCGCCGCTCATCGCCGTGATCACGTCGAAATATTCGGCGGAAAGTCGGGCCTCGAGCAGCTTGACGTTGGCGGCGACGTCGTCGACGACGAGAACGCGGGCGGTCATTGCTGGCCCCTACGGATTGCCGAGAAAATGGCGGATGGTCTCGATGAACTTGCCCACCGAGATCGGTTTCGACAGATAGGCCTCGCAGCCGCCTTCGCGGATGCGCTCCTCGTCCCCCTTCATGGCGAAGGCGGTCACGGCGACGACAGGAATGCGTTTAAGCTCCTGGTCGTCCTTGAGCCATTTGGTGACTTCGAGGCCGGACACTTCGGGAAGCTGGATGTCCATCAGAATCAAATCCGGCCGGTGCTTGCGCGCGAGGTCGAGCGCATCGACGCCGTTACGCGTCGTGACCGTGCCATAGCCATGGGCTTCCAACAAATCGTGGAAGAGCTTCATATTGAGCTCATTGTCCTCCACGATCAGGACGGTTTTCGCCATCCCCCAATCCTTCACCTGTCCCCCAGCCGGCGCTTGGCGAGTCACGGCGGACGGTCCGTCGATAGGCGCGCCCCTGGCAGGCAAGCTAGTGCGGATTTGTTACGGAAAGGCAAATGGAACGTATGACGAAGCGCTTACAACCCTCGCGTGAGGCGGCGGAAACGCTGGCGATTCAGGCGCTTGCCTATATCGCCGAAGAGCCGGAGCGGCTCAACCGCTTTCTCGGCATGACCGGCATCGCACCGGGGCAGGTTCGCGCCGCGGCGCACGAGCCTGACTTTCTCGCCGGCGTGCTTGAGCATATCCTCGGCGAGGAGACTCTCTTGCTCGCTTTTGCCCAAAACGCCGGTATCGATCCCGCCGAGGTCATGCACGCCCGCAGGGCGCTGGGCGGCAAAGGGGACGACGAGCCGTGAGCCTCTCGTTCTGCCGCGACTGCCTCGCCGACGCCGCGCCGCAGACTACACGCTGCCCCGCCTGCGGTTCACCGCGTCTGCTGCGCCATGACGAGCTGACGCGGCTCGCCATCGCCCACGTCGATTGCGACGCCTTCTACGCCACCATCGAGAAGCGCGACGATCCCGCGCTTGCCGCCGAGCCGGTCATCGTCGGCGGCGGCCGGCGCGGCGTCGTCGCCGCAGCGTGCTACGTCGCGCGCACGTTCGGCGTGAAGTCGGCCATGCCGATGTTCGAGGCGCTACGGCTATGCCCGCACGCGCGCGTCATCCGCCTCGACATGGAAAAGTATGCCCGTGTCGGCCGCGAGGTCCGTCACATGATGCTGGCCTTGACGCCGCTGGTCGAGCCGCTGTCGATCGACGAGGCCTTCCTCGACCTTTCCGGCACCGAGCGGCTGCACGGGCTGCCGCCCGCCAAGGCGCTTGCGCGCTTTGCCGCCGAAGTCGAGAAGACGTTGCGCATCACCGTGTCGATCGGTCTTTCCTGCAACAAATTCCTGGCCAAGATCGCCTCCGACCTGGACAAGCCGCGCGGATTTGCGGTGCTGGGCGCGGCCGAGGCGCCGGCGTTCCTGGCGCCGAAGCCGGTGAGCTTCATCTTCGGCGTCGGCAAGGCCGGCGCCGCCCGGCTCAACCGCGACGGTTTTCACCGCATCGCCGACCTGCAGCGCGCGGGCGAGATCGCGCTGGCGCGCCGCTACGGCGAGGAAGGCCGCCGCCTCGCCCGTCTCGCGCGCGGCCTCGACGCGCGGCTGGTCAGCGCCGCGCGCGAAACCAAAAGCGTGTCGGCGGAAACGACATTCGATCACGACGTCTCCGATTTCCGCGCGCTCGAGCGCATTCTCTGGAGCCAGGTCGAGGAAGTCTCGGCGCGGCTCAAGGCCAAGGCGCTCGCCGGCTCGACGGTGACGCTGAAGCTCAAGACCGCGACGTTCAAGATCCGCACGCGCACGCGCGCGCTCGGATCACCGACGCAACTCGCGGCGCGGATTTTCGCCGCCTCGCGCAGCCTCCTCGAACACGAAACCGACGGCACGAAATTCCGCCTCCTCGGCGTCGGCGTGAGCGCGATCACCACGGCTGAGGCGGCCGATCCCGCCGATCTCGTGGATGCCCGGACGGCCGAAGCCGAGCACGCGCTCGACCGCGTGCGCGCGCGCTTCGGCGAGAATGCCGTGGTCAGGGGTCTTGCCTTCGAGCGGCCGGAGGAACGCTGGGCGTCATCGCGAGGAGCGCAGCCAAGGTTGAAGCAATGACCACTTACGCTACGGGCACGGTTTCGTCTGCTTGATCTCCAGCGAGGTGAGTTTACCGGCGACGACGAAATCGTTGTAGTCAAGCGACAAAGCGCGCGAGATACCGTTCTCGTAAAGCTCGAAGCCGATCGTATAAACCGGCGTTTGCTCACCGCTTTTCGGGTTTTGGTCCTGCTCGAAATAGCTGATCGTGACCGGCCAGCGCGGGACGTTGGCGAGCTTCGGCTCATTGGCCGCGGCGTCGTCGTGCTTGCGCTCATCGGGAGCGAGTTTGTGGCCGATCACGGTGAGCGTGTCGTAGACCTTCTCGCCGGTATCCGATCCGTCATAGACCGGAAAGTCGAGAATAGTCTTGCCGGCATGCGCCGCGGCAATCACCCGCACCATGTGTTCGGTCGGGAACACGACTCCGGCGTCGATATCGAGGACCTTGTGCTCGGGCTTCACCAGGTCGACGGCCGTCGCCGTCCTGCGCCGCTCGGCACGGCCGTCGACCGAATCGACCAGATTCTCGTCGACAAAATTTTCCGAGGTGAATTTGAAGCTCTTGGCGTCGCCGCCTTCCCAGGTCGTCGAGCGCAGATCGCTCGTTGCGATCTTGCCTTCGCCGCTGTCAAGCGCGGAAACCTGGCGGAACTGGAGCGAATAGCCCGCGCAGGCGCTGCCGTCGAAGTCGTAGAGGATGCGGCCGCTCACCCCGACGATCTGCGCGTCGCCGCGCGTCGCGGCGAGCGAAAGGTCGTAGATGGCCCGGTGCGGGACGAGCACCGGGGGACTCTCTTGCGCGCTGACGCCGCAAGCCGGCACGGCGAACAGCAACGTGAACGCAAGGAGGACGCCGCGCGATGCGAAAGTGTGAGCCGCAGCCATGAATCTCCCGCTTTGTTGGCCCCGGAATAGCCGCTCCTGTCGATTCCCCCGCGGGGTCTTCCGTCGATCGCCGGATGGCGGCGAAGATAGGGGCCCTGCCCGCCGGCCGCAACTGCGGTCCGCGCGATGCGCCGCTTGCATGATATGCTGTGGGCCGCCATGAAAAGCCCGGGCGCAAGCCTGCGGGCCAAGATCTGGAGGACGTCATGACCGGAACGGTCGAGAAGAAATTGAGCGAGCTCGGCATTAAGCTGACGGCGCCGGCGGCTCCGATCGCCAATTACGTTCCGTTCGTGCGCACCGGCAATCTGCTCACGGTGTCCGGACAGATTTGCCTCGATGCCGACGGCAAGCTCGTTGCCGCGGGACAGCTCGGCGGCGGCGTCTCGATCGAGGACGGGCAAAAAGCGGCGCGCGCCTGCGCCGTCAACCTTCTCGCCCAGGTCAAGGCCGCGCTCGGCGATCTCGACAAGGTGCGGCGCGTCGTGCGGCTCGGCGGGTTCGTGAATTCGGCGGCGGGCTTCGGCGACGGTCCGAAAGTAATGAACGGCGCCTCCGATCTCATGGTCGCGGTTTTCGGAGACAAGGGCAGGCACGCGCGCTCCACCGTCGGCGTCGCGGCGTTGCCGCGTGACGCGGCAATCGAGGTCGAGGGCCTCTTCGAAGTGTCCTGAACGGTGCCCGCCTCGCTCGACTGGCTCACCGCGCGACCGATCGCGCACCGCGGGCTGCACGACGCCGCGCGCGGCGTGATCGAGAACACGGCCGCCGCCATGCGCGCGGCGCTGGCAGCCGGCTATGGCATCGAGGCCGATCTGCAAGTCAGCGCCGACGGCGAGGCCATGGTGCATCACGACGATACGCTTGGCCGGCTCACCGCGGGCGACGGCCGCCTCGATCGACTGAGCGCCGCCGATCTCAAACGCATTCCGTTCCACGGCAGCGGCGAGCGCATGCTGACGCTCGGCGAACTCTGCGACCTCGTCGCCGGGCGTGCCGCCATGGTGCTCGAGCTGAAAAGTCGGTTCGACGGCGATGGCGCCCTTCCCGCCCGTGTGGCGGCAATCCTCGCGGCATATCCGGGGTCCGTTGCCGCAATGTCGTTCGACCCGCTGCAGCTCAAGCTGCTGCGGCGCGACCTCCCTCGCCTGCCGCGCGGCATCCTGGCGGCAACATACCGGCCGCATCCCTATTGGGATCAGATGCCGCCCCGGCTGCGTTACACAATGGGGTCCTTGCTCCCGGCCTTGACGGCGCGGCCGCATTTCGTGGCTTATGCGGTCGGCGATCTGCCGGCGTTGGCGCCGGTGTTCGCGCGGCACATTTTGTGCCTGCCGCTCCTCACCTGGGTGGTGCGCACGCAAGACGAGCGGCAGCGCGCAGCGCGCTGGGCGGACCAGATGATTTTCGAAGGCTTTCGGCCATGACCCGCGTCCAGAACGAGCCGCCGCCGCTGCCGCTCCCCGAGCGCGCGCCAGCGGCCGCGGAGTTGCGCGTCGGCGTGCTCACGACCATCGGCGAAGTGAGCCCTGCAGCGTGGGACGCCTGCGCCAACCCACGATCGGGTTCCGAACGCGACCGCATGGTCCGCTCCGGGTCCCCTGAAGGGGCGCATGGGCCTTATGAAAAGGTCGCCGCGAAAGCTCAATTACTGGATCAGGAATCTGTTTTCAACCCATTCTTATCACATCATTTTCTTTCTGCACTGGAAAAGTCAAAATCGGTCGGCGGCCGTTCCGGCTGGCAGGTCCGGCACGTGGTCGTCAGAACCGTGGACGACGACACGGTGCTCGCCGCCGCGCCGTGCTATCTCAAGAGCCATTCACGCGGCGAATACGTCTTCGACCATGGCTGGGCCGAGGCCTATGCGCGCGCCGGCGGCAGCTATTATCCCAAGCTGCAGGTGGCGGTGCCTTTTACGCCGGCGGCGGGACGCCGGCTGTTGGTCCGGCCGGGCCCGCCCGCCCAACACGCCCGCCGGGCGCTCGTCGCCGGGCTGATTGAGCTTTGCGGCCTCGACCGCGCGTCTGGGGTTCACGTGACCTTCGCGACCGAGCCGGAATTCCGTTTCCTCGGCGAACTCGGATTCCTGCAACGCACCGACCAGCAGTTCCACTGGGAAAATCCGGGCTATGCCAGCTTCGATGACTTCCTCGCCGCGCTGACGGCGCGCAAGCGCAAGACCATCCGCCGCGAACGCCATGACGCCTTGGCCGACGGCATCACCGTGCATTGGCTGAGCGGCAACGACCTCACCGAGGCGGTGTGGGACGCCTTCTTCACCTTCTACATGGAGACCGGCTCGCGCAAATGGGGCCGCCCCTACCTGACCCGGCCGTTTTTCTCTCTCGTCGGCGAGACGATGCGCGAGCGCATCCTGCTGGTCATGGCCAAGCGCGCCGGACGCTGGATCGCCGGCGCCATCAATTTCGTCGGCTCGCACACCTTGTTCGGCCGCCATTGGGGCGCCGTCGAGCATCACCCGTTCCTGCATTTCGAGCTGTGCTACTACCAGGCGATCGATTACGCGATCGCGCACCAGCTTCCCCGCGTCGAGGCCGGCGCCCAAGGCGAACACAAGATCGCCCGCGGCTACATGCCGGCGACCACCTATTCGGCCCATTATATCGCCGATCCGGCGCTGCGGCGGGCGGTCGGCGATTACCTCATCCGCGAGCGCGCCTATGTCGCGGCGGTGGGCGCCGAGCTTGCCGCTGTCGGTCCCTACCGCAAGGATTTCGCGCTCGAGCCGGATTGATTACGATTGCTTTTTGTTGCGCATGATTCCTTTCCGAAAACCGCCAACCCGACCGGATCAAGTATCATGCCGTAGAGGCGGAGGGCACAATGCCGAACTATGACCCGAACAACGTCTTTGCCAAGATTCTGCGCGGTGAATTGCCGTCCCACAAGGTGTACGAGGACGACAAGACTTTCGCCTTTCTCGACATCATGCCGCGGGCGTCGGGCCACACTTTGGTGATTCCCAAAGCGCCGGCCCGCACGATTTTTGACATCGACGCGGACGACCTCGCCCATCTCATCAAGACGACGCAGGCGGTCGCGCGAGCGGCGATGACGGTGTTTTCCGCCGACGGCCTCACCATTCAACAGTTCAACGAACCGGCCGGCGGTCAGCTGGTGTTTCACCTGCATATCCACGTCATTCCGCGCAAGAACGGCGTGCCGCTGAAGCCTCCGGCGAGCTTCAAGGAGGAGCCGTCGGTGCTGTCGGACCAGGCGCTCAAGCTCGCCGCCGCGCTCAAGGGGGCGTAATTGGGCTCCCGGACTTCGTCATTCCGGATCGATTGACACGAGAAGCGCGGCAAGTCCGGAATCCATACCATACCCACGGCCATGATGATGGATTCCGGGGCGCCCTCGCGTCGCTCGGCCCCGAATGACGATACGATACCGGCCCGTTCAGCCGGCGCGACCGCGCGAGACGCGCTCGATCTCCGCCCGCACCAAGCGCTCGACCATGCCGGGCAGATTGTCATCAAGCCAGCTCTTCAGCATCGGCCGCAACATCTCCCGCACGAGGTCTTCAAGCGTGCGGGCGTTCTGCACCAGCACGGTTTGCGCCAGCGCGTTGAACGCGGAATCGACCGCGGCGCGGGTCTCACGCGACAGGAGCTGCACCCGCTCGTCAGCGCCAAGCCCGCCGGCCTCGCGCCCGGAACGGCCGCGAACTTCCGCGACGATTTTTTGCACAACGGGTTGTTCGATCGACTCATCGAGGCTCACGCCCGACTGGCCCTCGATTTTGAGAAATTGCGGCGGCGGGTCGGCTGCCGCGTTCGGCGCGTTTGGCATCGTTGCCGTCATCGATTCAGTGAGATCGAGAATGTCGGAGGATTGATCCTCGAGGCTTGCATCGTCCGCGGCAGCGGCCGCCGGCGCCGGCGACGAAGACTCTTCGGCAAGGATCTCAGCGGCGTGCGGCTCGGGGGGAACCACGGCCGGGGGCGCCGGGGCGGCGGCGGAGGGCGGCGGCGGCGGCGCAGATTGCGGGATCTTCGCCTCCGTTTCGCGTTGCGCGGATTTGCTGGCGTCGTCGTCGGCGATGATGCGGCGAATGGAGGCGAGGATTTCCTCCATGGACGGTTCTTGCGATTTCGCCGGCTGGGTCATGCGCGCATCTTCACCTTAAGCTGTGCATGCCCCCCGCTCTCGCGCGGCCGACACCCGTCGGTCCGGCCTCGATGGCCGCGAATCGCCCAAGCAATTATGCAACGCCACGGGCAAGTATGTCATGGCGAAAGTCGAACGCAAGCAGCGATCTGTGGATGACAATCGTCGAGATGGGTGGCGTGGATGCGGCGGCGCGGCCCTTCCGGCCTATCTGCCGTCCGGATTGCGGACGCCGATCCATGCATCCCGCACCTGCTGATAATGCACTTGCGGATCGTAGATGAGGACGTCGAGGCCGAGCCTCTGCATCGAGAGCCCACCGACGGCCGCCAGCAGCGTATAGGAGGCCACCACGCGGTCGTGTTGCGCCGTGACCAGCGCGACGCGGGCGTTGACGAGTTCCTGCTGCGCATTGAGCACGTCGAGCGTGGTGCGTTGGCCGACGCGGGCTTCCTCGCGCACGCCGTTGAGCGCAATCTCCGCGGCGTTGACCTGCGCGGTGGTCGCTTCAATCTGCGCCTTGGCGGCGTCGAGCTGGCCCCAGCTCTGCACCACCGTGGCCCGCGCCTGGTCGCGGTTGACGTCGAGATTGAGCCGCTGCTGTCCCAAAGTTTCCTTGGCCTGACGGATGGCGGAATATTCGGCGCCGCCTTGGTAGATCGGCACCGTCAACGTGCCGACGACGGCAAAGGCGGTCTCTTTGAGGATTTCATAGGCCGGATCCGTCCCCTGCAACGCGCTCGCATTGAGGGTGAGGTTCGGATAGAGCGCCCCTTCGCTGACCTTGACGGCAAGCTCGGCAACATCGGCGCCGTAGGCGGCGGCCAGGACTGAAGGGCTCTGCGCCTGGCCCTGCTTGATCGCCAGCGCCAGCATATGGGGCGAGAGCCGATCGACCGGCGTGCCGGGCGCGAGCCGGCCCGGATCGACCCCGATGATGCGCCGATAATTGGCCTGCGAGGTCACATAGTTCGACTGCGCACCCAGGAGCGAGGATCGCCCGGCCGCGAGCCGCGATTCCGCCTGCGCGACGTCGGTGCGCGTCACCTCGCCGACATTGAAGCGGTCGCGCGTCTGCTTGAGCTGCTCGGTCAGCACTTCGACGTTGCGTCGATTGAGGTCGAGGATCGCCTGATCGCGCAACAAATTCATGTAGGCGGTGGCGGCGTCGAGCAGCACTTGCTGCTCGGTCACGCGCAACGTCTCGCGCGCGGCCATGACCTGACTTTCCGCCTGGCGGGTACGGTTGGCGGTCTGGAAGCCGTTGTACAGGGTTTGCGACGCAGTGGCGCCGACGCTGCGTGAGAGGAACTGCTCGGCGAATTTGGTGGTGGTTAGCGTGCCGGCAATGGGAAACTCCGATGTGGCATTTTCGTAATTGTAACCGGCGTTGCCGGTCAGGCTCAGCTTCGGGCGGTATCCGGACAAGGCTTGCGGTACGTTCTCGTCGGTCGCGCGCAATGCCGCGCGTTGCGCGTTGAGCGACGGATTGTTCTGGTAGGCCTGCACCAACGCCCACTCGAGCGTATCGGCGACCGCCTGCGAGCAAGTCATGCCCATGGCGCCGGCAGCGACTCCGACGCCAGCAAGAGTCGCAATATACGCCCGCACCCCCCGCATGAGACTTATGCCGCTCCCCCACCCCAACTTCGGCCCCCGCGGAACTCCGGACGACAACCCCTCGCCCCGTCCAATCGGACAGGCCGACGGAACCCCACCCGCAACCTTATTCGTCCGAACTGCGGCGCGAAACCCCCAAGCGCGGAGTTAACCGCAAAATTCCGACCATTGACACATAAGGGCCACAGGTACCGACTTCGGCCTCCGATTGCCGATCCTCCTTTCGCGGACGACCTTTTGCCCAATTTAGGGGCGGAATCCCTCGAATACGAACGCCGGCGGCGCGGCAAAGCCGGGCAGCAATCCAGCGGCGGCATCGAACACCGGGCGGCCCACCAATTGACCTTCAATCACGTGAAAAATCATACCCTTAGCTGCCGGGGAGCGGCCGTAAATGCAGGCCAGCCGACCGTCCGGCTTCAACTGGCGACCGAGCGCCTCGGGCGTGATCTCGGTCGCACCATTGAGGAGAATCACGTCGTACGGCGCGCCGGGTTGCCAGCCCGCAGTCAAAGGCCCGGTGACGACCTGGACTTGAGCGGCATCCACCGCCGCAAGCGCTTCTTTCGCTTGGCGCGCCAGTTCTGCGTCCTCCTCCAATGCAATCACCGAACTCGCAAGCCGCGCCAGCACCGCCGAGGAATAGCCGGTTCCGCAAGCCACATCGAGGACATGATCCCCGCTCTGCACGCCCGCGGCCTGGATCAGCTTGGCGAGCACCATCGGCTTGAGCAAGGCGCGGCCTTTGGCAATCGGAATATCCTTGTCGAGATAGGCAAGCGCGGCGAGCGACGGCGGCACGAAACGCTCCCGCGGCAACGTCAGCATGGCCTCCTGCAAATCGAGATTGGTGACGTCGGCAGTACGAACCTGCCCTTCCACCATCAGCCGGCGCGCGGTGGCGGTATCGAACATGTCTTCGGTTCCATGGTCGGGAACGAATCTTGTGCGGCAGGGCTCTGGAAAACGCAAGCGGCGGCGGCGCGTCAAACAATGTGCGCGTGGCGCAATACCGCCAGCCCCGCGGGTAAACCATGGCCGTTCGCGGGAACGGGTGCGCCGTTGTCGGGACCTCGACCTTCCGATATACAGCGCCACTGTATAGGCGTCGGCTGGTGCGCCGGTGCGCGACGCCTGACAGGGCCACGTGGCGGAGTGGTTACGCAGCGGTCTGCAAAACCGTTTACCCCGGTTCAATTCCGGGCGTGGCCTCCACATCATCCTTTACGCCGCGATCACCGGACGGCTTTCAAAGCCGGTGCGGCTTTGTTATAGGCAAGCGCGGCTTGCACGCGACACGCTGCCATCGTTCCCCGGTAGCTCAGCGGTAGAGCAACCGGCTGTTAACCGGTTGGTCGCTGGTTCGAATCCGGCCCGGGGAGCCAAATAAAATCGTAAGGTCGTCTCACACAATCCGGCAATTGAGGTTCGGGACGACGGCGCCCGGCGACGGTCAAAAATGGCGCTTGGCGGTTAGCTGGTATATATCAACAGCCCATGAACACCGTCATTTCATCGTCTGACCTGCTGAAAGATCCCGATCGACTCGTTCGTGAGATGCAGGCGGGTCGGACCGTTCATCTTTCCGACATGGGCTATACGCTCGGCCCTTCGTCTGGCTTCGTTGACCGTGCTGGTGAAGATGACGACGAGGCAGAGGATATGGTCTCCCTGCGGAAAAACCTGACCGGCGTGGAGAACACCATCTTCATTTCGACCAAGGGCTACGCACGTCACGCCGCCCGCATCAAGATTGCGATCGACCCGCCGGACACTCTCAGCGCCACATCGAAGTCGACGTCAATGGCGATTGCTGATTACCGGATTATGGGCGAATACGTGGAGCCACGCATCGCGGAACAGGCCAAGCAATTCATCGAGCGCAACCGAGAAGCGCTCCTAAGTTACTGGAACTGCGAGATTGATACCGCCGAGCTCATCAAGCGACTGAAATCCCCCTGATCCCGGCACGTTCCCCAAGATCATTCGACCCGGGGGAGCCACTAAATTCAAGAGCCATACGATTCGACTCATCGCCCCCGCGAGGGGCGGCGAAACACGCCCGCGGCCGCGAACCGCGGCCTATGGTCCGGCGCTGAGTGCGCGCACCTTGGACGCGGAGATCGCTTCCGTCGTCTCATCGAGCATGATGCGTTCGACATTGTAGCCGACGTTGCGGCCGTAGAAGACGTTGGTGATGTTCGGCAACGGCACCACCACGAAGCGCCCGGCATGGGCCGAAAGCGCGGTCTCGATGCGCTGCTTGACGGCAAAGAACGGCAGTGGATTCTTGCCATCGATGCCGTGGGTATCGCGCACCGCGATGCAGACTTGGCCGACCCGCCGCAGACCCTCCTCGATCAGGCGCTGGTGACCGCCGTGGAACGGTTGATAGCGGCCGACGAACAGCGCCGTCGGCTTCTGCGGATCGAACGCCGGCCGCAGCCGCGCCAACGCCTGTTCGGCCCAATATTGCGGCGTGCCTTGCACCCTGACGCGCAGATCGAACCGCTCCGGCACGACAAACATCCGATTGGTATCCTCAAAGCGACCCGCCTCGATGCGATCGAGCCAAATCGTGAAAGCTTCGCCGAAGGCGGCGCGCGTCTCCGCGGTCGGGCAGATGAAATCGGCGATCACGGTGCCGCCGGCTTCGACGACGCGATCGCACATCCAGCCCATGCGGCGCGCGTGTTCGACGCGGTCGTCATGGCTGAAGCCGAGATCGCGCGAGAGATTGGCGCGCACGGCGTCGGCGTTGAACACCACCGCGTTGAGCAGCGGCGCGAGCGCGTTGGCGAGCGTCGTTTTGCCCGCGCCCGGCAGTCCCATGATGAGTATTTTTCGTTGCACTCGGTATCCCCCTCTCTGCGGCGCCGCGCGTCTTTGCCCGGTCATCCGCGCCGACCGCCGCGCGCACGGAAGCTTGCCTCAGCCGCGCGGATCACACGTCGTCAACGCCCTTCGGATGACCGCAGGCAAGCGAATAGCCGCGGCGATGCGATGCGTCAATTTGAAATTTACCAACCGCTAACCATGTCCGGCCATCATCGCGCCCGCAGTTCAGCGAGGCCCGATCATGGCATATCTGCTACCGCGAGCCCTCTTTGTGCTCATCGCCTGGGCGATGACTTGCATACTCGTCAAGCACCTTTTGCCTGACGTTGAGCCGACGATCTTCGCCGTCGCGGCGGTGTGCTGGGCCGCAGCCGGAAGCGCGTATTTCGCTTATTTGCGCAAGCTCAAGCGCGACATCGACGCGCTCGAGCGTAACCGGCGCTCCGGCCTCGGCCGCAGCCCGATCTGAGCCGTCCTCATACTCTTCGTCGGCCGAATCGGCCGACCGAATCAGGCGCCGCCGCCGGCGCGGTTCCAGCCGCGGCCGCGATCACCATAGACCTCGAAGCCCGTCGGCGTGACCGCCACCGTATCTTCAAGCTTGATGAAGCCGCGGCGCGGATGCTGCAGCGTGGTTTCGACCGAAATCACCATGCCGGCCTCGAGCGGCCGCTGCGCGTCATAGGCATCGTAGGGCACCGGACCCGAATTGGTGAGCCGCGGCGCCTCATGGCTGACGAGCCCCATGCCGTGGGCGAGAAACTCGTAATGATTGTGCAGCTTCGATCGCTTCAAGACCGGCTCGGCCGCGGCATAAATCTCGCCGCCTTTGACGCCGGCGCGAATCGGCTTGAACGCGGCCTGTTGGATCGCTTCGACTTCGGCGAGCAGGTCCTTAAGCTCGGCGTCGGGCTCGCCGGCGACGCCCATGCGCGCGAGGTCGCCGATATAGCCGTGATAATTGCCGCCGGAATCGAGCGAGAGCACGTCGCCCTTTTCCCAGCGCTGGTCGGAGGGCGCCCGGTTGAGACTCGATCCCGCGGTGATCAGGCAATAATCGAACGTCAATCCGCGCGCCGTTTCCTCGCGGCGCAACGCCTCGGCCATTTGCGCCTTGGTCGCACCCGGCCCGTGACCGGCGATGACGGCGAGCATCGAATCGATGACGAGATCGGAGGCTCGCCGCAGCTTTTCCAGCTCCTCCGGCGTCTTGCGCGCACGTAGCCGCTCGAGCACGAACAGCGCGTCCTTGAACTCGGCATCAGGCAACGCCGCGCGCAGCGCATCCGCCGAGGCCGCCGGCAGGAACGAACGTTCGATGCCGATGCGCCGAGGCTTCCCAAGCCGGCGGAGATAATCCGCGACGGCGGCCATCACGTCGAGCGCGCCCGAGCTAGCGGTGTTGACCTCGGCGACCCAGAACGGTCTCAGCGCGGTCTGATAGCCCTCCATGCGATGGCCGAAATAGCCGGCCTTCTGCGGCGCGCCCCGCGGATAGACGACAACCGGCAGGTAGCGGGTGATCCCGATCGCATCCATCGTGTCGAAAAAGAAGGAGCGGTGGCCGCCAAGCAGGTATTGGACGTTGTGCTTCGACGTCGCAAGCAATACATCGATGCCGGCTTCCTCCATCAGCCGGTCGAGCAGCGCGGCGTCGAATGGCACTGCGCTATGGTGTTTGCTGATGTCGAGCATGATCGACCTCCTCGCGGCCAGGTTCGCCGAACCTAGCAAATCCGGTAACGCCGAGAAACCGGCCCGGATCGCGCCCGCGCCGCGCCGGCCGGAGATCTTCGTCGATCGGCGTATCTGCCGCCAGCCTTGTTTCCAGGGATTTGCTCAATTAGCGCGCAATCCGATCACATTGAATCGGATTGCGCGCTAGCTTATTGATGGAGCATGATCTTTTCGGAAAACCGGTTTCCACTTTTCCGGATCATGCTCTAGGGTCACCCGCTTCGGACATGCGACGATGCAAGTTTACAACGGAATCATCGAGGCGATCGGCAATACGCCGTTGATCAAGCTCGAACGCGTATCCGCGGCGACGGGCTGCACCATTCTCGGCAAGGCCGAATTCATGAATCCGGGCCAGTCGGTGAAGGATCGCGCCGCCTTGTTCATCATCGAGGACGCGGTGAAGAAGGGCGCGCTCCGGCCCGGCGGCGTGATCGTCGAGGGAACCGCCGGCAACACCGGCATCGGGCTTGCGCTCGTCGGCAATGCCATGGGATTTCGCAGCGTCATCGTCATCCCCGACACCCAGAGCCAGGAGAAGAAGGACACGCTGCGGCTGTGCGGCGCCGAATTGGTCGAGGTGCCGGCCGTTCCCTATTCCAATGCCAACAATTTCGTGAAGGTCTCCGGCCGGCTCGCCGAGCAATTGGCGAAGACCGAAAAGAACGGCGCGATCTGGGCCAACCAATTCGACAATGTGGCCAACCGCCAGGGGCACATGGAGACGACCGGGCCGGAAATCTGGCGGCAGACCGACGGCAAGGTGGACGGCTTTGTCTGCGCGGTCGGCACCGGCGGCACGCTCGCCGGCGTCGGCATGGCGCTCAAGTCGCGCAACCGCGCGGTGCGCATCGCGCTCGCCGATCCGATGGGCGCCGCCCTCTACAGCTATTACACGACGGGCACGCTGAAATCCGAAGGCTCCTCGATCACCGAAGGCATCGGCCAGGGCCGCATCACCAAAAACCTCGAAAACGCCCCGATCGACGTCGCTTATCAGATTCCCGACGCGGAAGCGGTGGCGATCATCTTCGACCTGCTCGAGCATGAAGGGCTCTGCCTGGGCGGCTCTTCCGGCATCAATGTCGCCGGCGCCGTTCGCCTGGCGAAGGACCTCGGCCCCGGGCACATCATCGTCACCATCCTCGCCGATTACGGCACGCGTTATCAATCGAAGCTGTTCAATCCGCAGTTCCTGCGCGAGAAGAACCTTCCGGTTCCGCCTTGGCTCGAGCGCCACTCCCGCATCGAGGTTCCCTATGTGTGAACATTGCCTGCAGACCCGCGTTGTCACGAGATGATTGTCATGCTCAGACCTGAAGATAACGCCGCCACTTCCCCCACGAGCCGCTGGCTCGTTTCGACCGAGTGGCTCGCCGAACATTTGCGCGATCGCAACCACGTCGCCGTGGACAGCTCCTATTTCCTGCCGGCGCAACGGCGCGACGCGCACGCCGAATATCGCGACGGCCATATTCCCGGCGCGGTCTTTTTCGACATCGAGGCGATCAGCGATCATTCGACCGACCTGCCGCACATGTTGCCGGGCCCGACGCAATTCGGCGAAGCCGCCGGCAAGCTCGGCATCAGCGATACCGACACGATCGTCGTTTACGACAGCCTCGGACTCTACTCGGCGGCGCGCGTGTGGTGGACGTTCCGGCTGTTCGGGGCGAGGAACGCCTGCATCCTCGAAGGCGGACTGCCGAAATGGAAAGCCGAAGGCCGGCCGCTCGAAAAGGGCGAGGCGACGCGGGCGACGAAAAAGTTCAATGCCGAGATGAATGTCGGCGCCGTCGCCACGCTTGCCGACGTGCGCATGGCGCTGACCAGCGACAGCGCCCAGATCGTCGACGCACGCTCGCCCGAACGCTTCAGCGGCAAGACGCCGGAACCGCGCGCCGGGCTGCGCGCGGGCCACATGCCGGGCTCATTCAATGTACCGTACAGCCGTCTGATCGAGAATGGCCGCCTCCTTGCGCGCGAGCGCATCGCAGCGGCGTTCACGGATGCCGGTGTCGATCTCGACAGGCCGATCATCACCTCGTGCGGCTCCGGCGTCACCGCCGCGATTCTCACGCTTGCGCTCGAATCGATCGGCAAAGAACCGAAGGGCCTCTATGACGGCTCGTGGGCGGAATGGGGCTCGCGCCCCGACCTTCCGGTGGAACGCGGCTAAGGATGGAGCCCACACTCGCCGCCCGTCTGCGTCCGCGCTACACTTAAGCGGAATCGCACAGGAGGCGATCATGCTATTGCTCAAGCCGAGCTGCGAATGCTGCGACCGCGACCTGCCGCCGGAGTCGCGTGAGGCAATGATCTGTTCGTTTGAGTGCACGTTTTGCCGCAACTGCGTGGAGAACGTGCTGAAGGGCCGCTGTCCGAATTGCGGCGGCGAATTTGTTCCGCGGCCGATCAGGCCGCCGGCGGAGCTGGCCGCAAATCCCGCTTCGCGCGAGCGCTATTTCAAGCCGGAGGGTTGCGCGGCTGCGGCAGCCGCACGCCGAGCATCGTAGCGTTAAAGCGTTGCCGAGGCGGACATGATCTTTCGTCAGCTCTTCGATGCAACGTCCGGCACCTACACCTATCTGTTGGCCAGCCGCCGCGGCGGCGAGGCGTTGATCATCGATCCGGTGCTGGAGCGGGTCGAGCGTTATCTGCAGCTCGTGCGCGAGCTCGACCTCAAGCTGATCAAAGCCGTGGATACGCATCTGCACGCCGATCACGTGACCGGGCTCGGGGCGCTGCGCGACCGCACCCATTGCATCACGGTGATGGGGGGAGCAGACCCACGCCGACGTCGTCTCCATGCGCGTCGCCGAGGGCGACCGGCTCGCCATCGAGGGAATATGCCTCGACGTGCTGTACACGCCCGGCCACACCGACGATTCCTATTCGTTCCGCCTGGCCGATCGCGTGTTCACCGGCGACACGCTGCTCATCCGCGGCACCGGCCGCACCGATTTCCAGAACGGCGATCCGCGCGCGCAATACGATTCGATTTTCAACAAACTCCTGAAGCTGCCCGATGACACGCTGGTCTATCCGGCGCACGATTACAAGGGCGACAGCGTCTCGACCGTCGGCGAGGAGAAATTCTTCAACCCGCGGCTTCAGGTCAAATCGGTCGACGAGTATGTCGATCTGATGAATAATCTGAAATTGCCCAACCCGAAGATGATGGACGTGGCGGTGCCGGCCAACATGCATGTGGGCCTGTGCCAGGCCGACATCGCCCAGAAGGGCTGGGCACTGTCGGCGGCCGAAGCAATCGCGCTGTGCGGCCGGCCGGGCGTCGCGCTGGTCGATCTGCGCGAGAGCGATGAGCGCGCGAAGCACGGCGTCATTCCGGGCGCACTGCACGCGCCCTATACGAACCTGCCGGCCAATGTGGTGGCAGGCGGCATGCTGCACGAACTGGCCAATGCGACCGGCAAGCGGATCGTCTTTTTCTGCGCCTTCGGCGAGCGGTCGGCGATGGCGGTGCAGGCAGCGCAGGACGCCGGCATCACCTCCGCTTGTCACATCGAGGGCGGCATCGCCGCCTGGAAGAAAGCGGACGGACCGCTGGCGCGGCAATAAATCGTCGGCCGCGACCACATGCGAGGTCCCTCGGGCTTTTATCAAGGGAGGATCAGGCGATGCTTGCACACTACGCCCGTTCGGTCTTGGCCGGCGTGTTTGCCGTTTTCGCTTTGCTCTGCGCGGTGTTGCAAACCCCGGCGCAACCAACGCCCGATTATGCGGCGCTCCTGGCGGCAGCGGACCGCAGCGCTGCCGATCGGCAGGCCGACAAGCGCCGCGATCCGCTGCCATTTCTGGCTTTCGCCGGCGTGCATCCTGGCATGAAGGTGCTCGATATGGGCGCCGGCGGCGGTTACAGCACGGAATTGCTCGCGCGCGCCGTCGCGCCGGGAGGCGTCGTCTACAGCCAAAACCCACCCGATCTCCCGGACCGGCCGAAAACCGCCTTTGAAGCGCGATTGAAGACGCCGGCAATGAAAGATGTGACAGTCGAGATGCGCCCCTTCGACGACCCCGTGTCGCCGGACGTGCACGACCTCGATCTTGTTACATTCCTGTTCTTCTACCACGACACGACCTATATGAGGGTCGATCGCGCCGTGATGAATCGCAAATTATTTGCCGCGCTCAAGCCCGGGGGTTATTTGGTGGTCGCCGATCACTCGGCCTTGCCGGGACAAGGAACCTCGGTCGGCAAAACCCTGCATCGCATCGAGGAGAGCACCTTGCGCCAGGAAGTCGAAGCGGCCGGATTCCGTTTCGTGGCCGAGGGCAATTTCTGGCGAAGCCCGAGCGACACCCACGATTTTCCCAGCTACCGGCCGACCGTGCCGGTCGATAATTTCGTGCTCAAGTTTCAGAAGCCGATGTGACCTTGTTTCCCGTTCCGCGAAACGACGGCAAAACGGTATCACATCCATCGGTGTTGCCAGAAATGCGGAAGCCGCAGGCAGGGGCGCTGCGGCTTCCGCTCTCACGTGTCCGCTGGAGGGAGGCGAAATTCAGCGGACACCCTGCAATCGCGGTGAGCTTAGAGTTGCGACCCTTGATCCTCGTGAATCGGACCATCCGGCTCGCCATTATCCTGATCGTCGCCCAGGCCGCGGCCTTCGTGGCCGAACCAATGATCGCCATGGCCGCCGTCGCGTCCGAAACTACGGCCCTCGCGCCAACCCGGCCCGAAACCATGCTCCTCGCGCCAACCGCCATGCCGCTCACCCCAACCATCCTCGCCGCGCTTGGCAAAGTGCATGTGGTGATGATGCGGCCGTAGCAGGCGCGCCAATATCCGGAAACGGACCTTCTGCGCGTCGGTGAGGCTTTGATACAAGGGAGCACCCGCCTCGGCGACCCGCTTCAGCGCGGCGCCGCGCCTGGCCAAATTATCGGCCCGGCGCGCCAGCCGGGCGAACGGCGTCGTTGCGGTCGGGGCCTGCTGCTCGGCCGCTTCGCGCGCCTGCAGGCGGGCAATCCGCAACTGCGCCAAGTCGCGCAGCGCCTGCTCGAAGGCCGGCCAGTTCTTCGCCTGATCGGAGGTGAGCTCGAGGCCGGCCTTGAGCGCGGCAATGCGCGCGTCGGTGAACGCGGCGATATCTTCAGCGCTCAGCCGGTGCCGATGCGCGAAGCGCGGACCGCCGTCGCCACCCGGCCCCCCGAAACGCTGTTGGGCATACACAATCGAAGAGCCGGCGATGGCAAGCGCTGCCGCCGCGGCGACCACAGGCTTGAGCATGTTCTCCTCCTCAGAGATTGTGGTGCCGAAGTTAAGAACCGCGCCGCCGCGAGACAAGTTAAACTTTCGTCAGGTAACTTTTTTTGAAGATTACATCCCGGTAATGTTTAGGAAAAGCATAATGATATAAGATGCTGTGATAGTATAAATGTCTCAGCTTACTGCAGCACGTGCAACTCGATTCCGTTCAGTTAAGTATTTGCTTGAGAAACATTCGTGTACGCTCGTGTTGCGGCTGATCGAAAAAGTTTTTTGGTTCGTTGACCTCGACGACCTGCCCATCGTCCATGAAGATCACGCGGTCGGCGACCTGCCGCGCGAAGCCCATCTCATGGGAGACCACGAGCATGGTGATGCCGTCGGCGGCAAGCTCGACCATGGTGTCGAGCACCTCTTTCTTCATCTCCGGATCGAGCGCCGAGGTCGGCTCGTCGAACAGCATGATGTTCGGATTCATGCACAGCGCGCGGGCGATGGCGACGCGCTGCTGCTGGCCGCCGGAGAGTCGCGCGGGATATTTGTGGACCTGGTCCGGTATCTTCACGCGGACGAGATAGGTCATGGCCAGCGCCTCGGCCTCGCGTTTCGGCATGTGCCGCACCCAGATCGGCGCCAGCGTGCAGTTCTCGAGCACCGTAAGATGCGGGAACAGGTTGAAATGTTGGAACACCATGCCAACGTCGCGGCGCACGGTGAGGATGCGCTTGGGATCCTCCGTCAGCTCGACGCCGTCGACAATGACGCGGCCGCGCTGCCAATCCTCCAGCCGGTTGATGCAGCGTAACAGCGTCGACTTGCCGCCGCCGGAAGGACCGCAGATGACGATGCGCTCGCCGCGTGCGACCTTCAGGTTGATGTCGCGCAGCACGTAAAAGTCGCCGTACCATTTGTGCAGCCCGACTACTTCGACCGCCACGTCGGCCTGCGGGGCGCCGGCGCCGGAATGGTCCGAACGCTGTTGCATCGTGATCCCCGTTACCGCCGGCCGGCGCGCGCCAACCGCGCTTCCACGCTGCGCGCGTAACGCGACATGCCATAGCAGCAGACGAAATAGAAGAGCGCGGCGACGACGTAGCCGGTGACGGTGGTGGTCGGAGCCGTCCATTTCGGATCGGCGCGTGCCGCCTCGATGGTGCGCAGGAAATCGAAAATGCCGACGACGAACACCAGCGTCGTGTCCTTGAACAGCCCGATGAAGGTGTTGACGATGTTCGGCAGCGTCACGCCCAGCGCCTGCGGCAGGATGACGAGCCCCATCATCCGCCAATAGGTGAGGCCGAGGGCACGTGCCGCCTCGTACTGCCCGCGCGACACCGCGACGAGGCCGCCGCGCACCACCTCCGCCATGTAGGCCGATGCGAACAGTGCAACGCCAATCAGCGCGCGCAGCAGCTTGTCCGGCGCCAGCCGTTCGGGGACGAACAGCGGCAGCATGACGCTCGCCATGAACAAGACCGTGATCAACGGTACGCCGCGGACGAATTCGATGAAGGCGACCGCGAACAGCCTGACGACGGGCATGTCGGAGCGCCGGGCCAATGCGAGCAGGATGCCGAGCGGCAGCGAGAACACCATGCCGATCGCGGCGACGACCACGGTCACGAGGACGCCGCCCCACAGCGCCGTGGGGACGACGGCGAGCCCGATCAACGGGGCGCCGTGAAGCAGCACGAACGACAGAATCGGCAGCGCGATAAAAAAATACCCGGCGCCGACGTCGCGGCGCGGGGCCGACAGCCACGACAGCCAAACGACACCGAGCGCCAAGGCCAGGAAGAACAGATCGACCCGCCAGCGTTCGCCCATGGGATAGGAGCCATAGACGAAATAGGAGAACCAGACGCGCACAAAGGCCCAGCAAGCGCCCGGATGCGGTTGCGCGATAGACGCGAGGCAGGCGTCGCGGCCTTCTCCCGACCAGACCGCATCGAGAAACAAGAACCGGATGAGCGGCGGCGCGATCCAGGCAATCGCCAGGATGCAGACGAGCGTGAGCGCCGCATTGGCCGGACTCGAAAACAGATTGGCCCGCAGCCAGCCGAAAACGCCGGCGTGCGCCGCCGCTCCGCGCACACGGAACTCTCCGCCGATGGCGCTCATTGCGGTCAGCGCTCCGCGATCGCGGTCGCCCGCGCGTAAAGATTCATCAACAGCGACATGAACAGGCTGATGGCGAGATAGACCGCCATGGTGATGGCGATTACCTCCACCGCCTGGCCGGTGATGTTCAAGACGCTGCCGGCAAAGACCTGGACGAGATCGGGATAGCCGATGGCGACAGCGAGCGAGGAGTTCTTGATCAGATTGAGGTATTGGCTGGTCAGCGGCGGAACGATGACGCGCATCGCCTGCGGAACCACGACGAGACGCAGCGTCGCGCCGGTGCCCAGACCGAGCGCCTGGGCGGCTTCGGTCTGGCCGGAGGGCACGGCAAGAACGCCGGCGCGCACCACTTCGGCGATGAAGGCGGCCGTATAGACCGTGAGCGCGAGAACGAGCGCGGCGAGTTCCGGCAGGATCTCGACGCCGCCCTGCACATTGAAGCGGCCTATTTCCGGAAAGCTGAAGGCGAGTGGAAAGCCGGCGAGCGCGAAGACGAGGAGCGGCAACCCGCAAAGGAAAGCGAACGCAGGCCAGAGCACGCGCACTTGCCCTCCCATGCGCCGCCGCCGGCGCGCCCACAGCCGCAAGATAAACGCGGCGACCACGCCAACAACGAGCGCGACGAGGACGGCGCCGAACGCCGGTGCAAATTCCGGCCGCGGCAGGAACAGGCCGCGATTGTTGAGGATTCCGCCTCCCGGCAGCGGCACGCTGTCGCGCAATTGCGGCAGCGATTGCAACACGGCATTGTACCAGAATAGCAGTTGCAGCAGCAGCGGCACGTTGCGAATAAGCTCAACGTACCCGCCGGTGAGCCGGGCGATGAGCCAATTGCGCGACAGCCGCGCGATGCCGATGACGAAGCCGAGCACCGTCGCGAGCACGATGCCGATCGCTGCGACGAAGAGCGTGTTGAGAAGCCCGACCCAGAAGGCGCGGCCGAAAGTCGACGTGCTGGCGGAATAGCCGATCAGCGTCTGGCTGATATCGAAGCCGGCGGTGTTGTTCCAAAAGCCGAAGCCCGAGGCGATGTTGGCGCGGGCGAGATTCTGCGCTGCATTGAGGGCGGCGCCGAAAGCGAGGCCGATAACGAGAACGACGAGGCCGATCTGAATCGCGACGCCGCCCAGGCGGCGGGCGCGGCGCGCGTGGCGCGGCAAAACTTGGGCGTCATCGGCCATGGATTGGCCCGCAGTTCAACGACGGGCGCGCCGGCGGCTCAGCGGAACGGCGGCCCGTATTGCAGGCCGCCCTTGGTCCACAGCGCGTTGAGGCCGCGCGCAATCTTCAACGGCGAGCCCTGCCCGATATTGCGTTCAAAAACTTCGCCGTAATTGCCGACCCGCTTGATGATGCGATAGACCCAATCATTGGTGAGGCCGAGCGCCTCGCCATATTGTCCCTCGACGCCGAGCATCCGCCTGGTCTCCGGGTCGTCGGATTTCAGCTTTTCGTCCACATTGGTCTGGTTCACCCCGAGCTCCTCGGCGTCGATCATGGCAAAATGCGTCCAGCGCACGATGTCGGTCCACTGATTGTCGCCTTGGCGCACCACGGGACTGAGCGGCTCCTTGGAAATGATCTCCGGCAGCACGATATGCTCGCTCGGCTCGGCCAATTGCAAACGCTCGCCGTAAAGCCCCGACGAGTCGGTCGTATAGGAATCGCAGCGGCCGGTCTCATAGGCTTTGAGGGCCTCGTCCGCGGACGCAAACGTCACCGTTTTAAGGTCCATGTGGTGGGTGCGGAAATAGTCGGCGAGATTAAGCTCGGTGGTGGTGCCTTGCTGCACGCAAACGGCGGCGCCGTTGAGCTCGAGCGCCGAGCTTACTTTCAGCGATTTGTGCACCATGAAGCCTTGGCCGTCGTAATAGGTGACGGCGGGGAAATCGAGCCCGAGCGCGGCGTCGCGCGACAGCGTCCAGGTCGTGTTGCGCGAGAGCACGTCGATCTCGCCGGATTGCAGCGCGGTGAAGCGATCCTTGGCGGTCAGCGGCACGAACTTGACCTTGGTCGGATCGTTGAAAATCGCCGCCGCGATGGCGCGGCAAAAATCGACGTCGAACCCGGTCCACTTGCCCTGCGGGTCGGGCATGCCGAAACCGGCCAAGGTGCCGTTGGCGCCGCAGACGAGTTCGCCGCGATTCTTGACCGCATTGAGCGTCTGCGCGCTGGCCGCTTGCGTCGCGAATGCAACCACTGCCGCGAAAGCAATAGCCGTGGCGAGGCGTTTCATGATCAGGCCTTTCAGGATGGACGGCCGCGCGCCGAGCCCCCGTGCCGGCGCGCTTGCGGCGGTTTGCCTGCCGGTTCGCATCTGAGAACGATCGCATTGCAAGGTCAAGGGGTTGACGAGAAGCTGCGATGCCGAAGTAATGGCGCCGGCGAGCAAATTGAGCCGCAGCGGCCGCGCGAAAGGACCGACGATGAAGGAAGCCAGTAAGGATGGGCGTTCCGCGGCGCGACGCCCGGATACGCGCGTGGTCACGGCCGGCCGCGATCCCGCCGCCTATTACGGCTTCGTCAACCCGCCGGTCTATCATGCTTCGACCGTGCTCTATCCCAGCGCCGAGGATTACCTCGCCCATCGCGCGCCTTATCAATACGGCCGCCGCGGCACGCCGACGACGGAGGCGCTCGAACTGGCGCTGCAGGAACTGGAAGGGCCGCAATGCGCCGGCGTGGCGCTGCTGCCGTCGGGCCTGGCGGCGATTTCGTCGGCATTGTTGTCCGTCCTGCATGCCGGCGACCACGCGCTCGTGACCGACAGCGCCTATGGGCCGACACGCAGCTATTGCGACCAGATTCTCACGCGGCTCGGCGTCGCCACCACCTATTACGACCCGCTGATCGGCGCGGCGATCACCGGGCTGTTTCGACCGAATACGCGGGTCGTTTATCTGGAATCGCCGGGCTCGCTGAGCTTCGAGATGCAGGACGTTGCCGGCATCGCCGCGGCGGCGCACGCCAAGGGCGCGCTCGTGCTCATGGACAACACCTGGGCGACCCCGCTCTATTTCCGCGCGCTCGAAAACGGCGTCGACCTCTCGATCCAGGCCGGCACCAAATATATCGGCGGCCATGCCGATGTAATGCTCGGCACGGTTTCGGCCAACGGCGCAACCGCGGCGAGCCTCAAGAATATGGTGGGCCTCAGCGGGCTGTGCGTCGGCCCGGACGACGTCTATCTCGGCTTGCGCGGCTTGCGCACGCTCGCGGTGCGGCTCGATCGCCATTACCGATCGGGATTGGCCGTCGCGCGCTGGCTGGAGCAGCGCCCGGAAGTGCTGCGCCTCCTGCATCCGGCGCTGGAGAGCCATCCCGGCCACGCCGTCTGGAAGCGCGATTGCACCGGCGCCTGCGGATTGTTCAGCGTCGTGCTCAAGCCGGTGCCGCAGCAGGCGGTGTACGCTTTTCTCGATGCGCTCGAGCTCTTCGGCATCGGCGCCTCATGGGGCGGCTATGAGAGCCTCGCCATTCCCTTCGACTGCACGGGCGCGCGCACCGCGACGCGCTGGCACTCGGGCGGCCCCACCGTGCGCTTCCACATCGGGCTCGAAGCCGTCGACGACCTTCTCGCCGATCTCGAGCGCGGCTTTGCCGCGCTCGCCGCCGCGGCGCAAGCGTGAGGTTTACGCAGTCGAGGCGGCCGCGTTGCGGTCACGGATGACGAAATAGAGGTTGCGCAGGTACACGAACACGCCGAACGCCTGGCCGACAATGAACACCACGTCCTTGCGGTAGAGCGCATAGGCCAGAAGCGTGAGGCCGCCGGCAATGGAGAATATCCAGAACGCCAGCGGAATGACGCTGCGACCGGCGCGCTCCGAGGCGATCCATTGCACCAGGAAGCGCATGGTGAACATCGCCTGGGCGAGGAAGCCCAGAAGCACCCACCAATCGAGCCGGGTGATGAAGACCTCCTGCAGATAGGCGCCGACCGAACGCGAAAGATCAACGAGCAAGGGTAATCTCCTCGGACTGGGGAACGCGCCTGCGGCGCCGGATCAGCCAGCATACTCCGGCAAGATCGACGATGCCGATCCACAGCCGATCCCACATGCCGTAGTTCGACGCGCCGTGCCGCCGCGGCCGATCGATCACATCGATGTAGCCGATGTCGAATCCTTCACGTCGCACCAGCGCCGGCAGAAAGCGGTGCAGCCCATCGAAGTAAGGCAGCGACAGGAACAGGTCGCGACGGAACGCCTTGAGGCCGCACCCGGTGTCGCGCGTGCCGTCCCTGAGCACGGCGGCGCGCACGCCGTTGGCGATGCGCGATTGCAGCGCCTTGAAGCCCGACGCCTGGCGGCCGACCCGTTGGCCGGCGATGAGAGCGACGCGCGGCAAACCCTTTTCGAGCGCGGCGACGAGCACGGGGATAAAGGCGGGATCGTTCTGGCCGTCACCGTCGAGCGTGACGATGATCGGCGCGCGCGCTTCCCTGACGCCCGTGCGCAACGCCGCCGATTGGCCGCACGGCTGCGCATGGCGGATCTGGCGCAGCCACGGGCGTTGCGCCATCAGACCTCGCAACTCATCCTCGGTCGCGTCGCGCGAGCCGTCGTTGACATAGACGATCTCGAAGGCTTGGCCGTCCAGCGCGGCGGCGATTTCGGCGACGAGCGGCGCGATATTGCCGGCCTCGTTGCGCACCGGCACGACGACGGATATGGCCGGAGCGGGATAGGGTTCGTTGCTCCGCGCCATGCCTATCGCCCGATGACGACCTGGCGGGCGGCGCCTTTGACCCGCTTCCATGACGGCCACGGATAAGGCCGCAGGTCGTCCGCGAAAAACACCAGGCGCCGCGCCGCAAAGGCGCGCCGCACCATGAGCGCGCCAACGACGCCGACGAGCGCCCCGGCGATCACGTCGCTTGGATGATGGGCGAGGATGACGACGCGGCTGAGCATGATGATGAGCGCATAAAGCCACATGACCCAGCGCGCGCGCGGCCAGATGGCGCCGATGGCAATCGCCGCCGCCGCGGCGGTCGTGACATGGCCCGAGGGCATGCTGGCGTAATTGGAGCGCCAAACGAACGGCATGTAGGCGAACGGATCGCCGTTGCCGACATAGGGCCGCGCCCGGCCGATCAACCGCTTGACGATGGTCGCGAACAGGCTCGGCGCGGCGATCGCGACGAACAGGAATCCGAAGCGGGCGGCAAGCGCCGCGAGCACGCCTTGGGCGAGCGGCGGCAGCGTCGGCTTCATCACCGCCGCCAGAATCAACAGAATGATTCCGAGCGGAAACAGAAACCAGCCCGAGCGACCGAAATTGGTGATTTTTTCGAATACGCCGATCAACGAATACGGCAGATGCCGCCCCCAATTGCTCGCGGCGGCGTCGATGAGAAACATCGAGGCAATGACGGCCGCGATGCTAAGCGCAATCGCGGCGAAGGCGATCGCGGGGAACCGCGGCGGCCGCGCCCGCGGCGCGCGCACGAGAGCATGGCTCCAGCGCACGAGATTGATCGCCGCGCGCCGGACGAACGCCGGCGCCGCCGGCGCGGGGCTAAACTGTTTCGAGGGAGCTTCGGTCACGGCCGGCGGACAATAGTGAAAACGTCTCCGCCGGGAAAGGACCGGCTCAAGCATGGCCGCAAGGCCACGTCCGGGTAGCCGTATGTTCCGGCCGTGAAGGATGGGTCCGGCGGGGTCGGAGTCGGAAGGCGTCGCGCGAACGGTCCAGGCGAAACGCCAACCCCCTCCCGTAACGGATAAGATTCTATATGCTTGGATATTCTATATATGCTTGGCAGCGTTATGGCCCCGTAGCTCAGGGGATAGAGCAACAGCCTTCTAAGCTGAAGGTCGCTGGTTCGAATCCAGCCGGGGTCGCCACCAGGGTGTTTGTCTGATCGAATGCGCCGTTATTGCGCGGAGCCCTGACGGCTCGTGAGGAGCCGCAATGCCGCGGCTCTCGCTCGATACCCGCATTATTCCGGCGCTGACGGATGCCAAAAGGCGCTGGACATCACCGACA
>JASHPW010000081.1 GCA_030037895.1 Xanthobacteraceae bacterium
TTGCGGGAGAGGGTCGGGGTGAGGGGGCGCGGCCGAGCGGTCCTGACGCGAACCGCATCTTCTCCTCGCCGCTCGCGCGCCGCCTCGCCAAGGAAGCCGGCATTGAACTCGGCCGCATTCAAGGCTCGGGCCCGCACGGCCGCGTCATCGCCCGCGACATAACAGCGGCGAAGGAAGGCAAGGGATTGAAGGGGCCATCCGCCGCGCCCGCGGCGGCCGCCGGCGCAACCGCGCCGGCGCAAGCGCCGTCGGACGAGAAAATCCGCGCGCTGTTTGCGCCCGGCTCCTACGAGATCGTGCCGCACGACACCATGCGCCGAATCATCGCGCAGCGGCTCGTTCAGGCCAAGCAGACCATTCCGCATTTTTATCTCACGATCGACTGCAACATCGGCAAGCTCCTCGCCGCGCGCGAGGAGATCAACGCGGCGGCGCCAAAGGACAAGGACGGCAAGCCGGCCTGGAAGCTCTCGGTCAACGATTTCATCATCAAGGCGCTGGCGGTCGCGCTCGTGCACGTGCCCGAGGCCAACGTCACCTGGACCGAGGGCGGCATGCTCAAGCACAAGCACGCCGATGTCGGCGTTGCGGTCGCTATCCCCGGCGGCTTGATCACACCGATCGTGCGCCAGGCCGAATTGAAGCCGCTGTCGCTCATCTCCAACGAGATGAAGGATTATGCCGCGCGGGCGCGGGCGCGCCGGCTCAAGCCGGAGGAATATCAGGGCGGCACCACGGCGGTGTCGAATCTCGGCATGTACGGCATCAAGGAGTTCTATGCCGTCATCAATCCGCCGCATGCGACCATTCTGTCGGTCGGCGCCGGCGAGGAGAGAGCAATCGCGCGCGGTGGCAAGATCGAGGCCGCGCAGATGATGACGGTCGGGCTTGCGACCGACCATCGCGCCGTCGACGGCGCGCTTGGAGCGCAACTCCTCGGCGCCTTCAAGGCGTTGATCGAGAACCCGGTGATGATGGTGGTGTAGAATGCCGCTGGTGCGCATCGATCTGCGGCGAGGCAAGCCGCAGGCCTACGGGAACGCGATCTGTGACGGCGTCTATCGCGCCCTGCGCGCGACATCGAACGTGCCGGATGAAGACCGCTTTATGATCGTCGACATCTTAGCGCGTCCGCAAAGCGTGCTGGAGCACGTGTCTGCGGCGATAGCAAACTCCCCCTCACCCGGCTTCGCGCCTTACGGCGCTCAGCCACCCTCTCCCACGAGGGGAGAGGGGAAAAGAACGCACGGCAATGGCTGACACGAATTTCGACATCATCATCATCGGCTCGGGGCCGGGCGGTTATGTCGCCGCCATCCGCGCCGCGCAGCTTGGCTTCTCAACCGCCATCGTCGAGCGCGACTATCTGGGCGGCATCTGCCTCAACTGGGGCTGCATCCCGACCAAGGCGCTGTTGCGCTCGGCGGAAATTCTTCACTACCTGCAGCACGCCAAGGATTACGGCCTTTCCGCCGGCAACGTCAGCTATGATCCGACCGCAGTGGTGAAACGCTCGCGCGTGGTGTCGAAGCGGCTCAATGACGGCGTCGGCTTCCTCATGAGGAAGAACAAGGTCGCCGTGATCTGGGGCGAGGCCGCGATCGAGGCGCCCGGCAAGGTCGCGGTTAAAACCGGCGGGAGCGAGGCGCCGAAGGGCACGCTCGGGGCGGGGTCCTATGCGGCCAAGCACGTCATCATCGCCACCGGCGCGCGGCCGCGCGTGCTGCCCGGCATCGAGCCCGACAAGAAGCTCATCTGGACCTATTTCGAGGCCATGGTGCCGGACCGCGTGCCGAAGTCGCTCCTGGTCATCGGTTCGGGCGCGATCGGTATCGAATTCGCCTCCTTTTACCGCGCGCTCGGCGCCGAGGTGACGGTGGTCGAGATACTGCCGCAGATCCTGCCGGCGGAAGATGCCGAGATCGCCGCCTTCGCGCGCAAGAGTTTCGAGAAGCAGGGCATCAAGATCCATACCGGCGCCAAGGTGACGAAGCTTGAGAAGCGGGCGGACGGCGTCACTGCGACCATCGACGACGGCAAGGGCGGTACGCAGACGCTGTCCGTCGAGCGCGTGATTTCCGCCGTCGGCGTCGTCGGCAATATCGAGAATCTCGGCCTGGAAAAGCTTGGCGTGAAGACCGAGCGCGGTGCCATCGTCATCGACGGCGCGTGCAGGACCAATGTGCCGGGCATTTATGCGATTGGCGACGTGGCCGGACCGCCGCTCTTGGCGCACAAGGCCGAGCATGAAGGCGTCATCTGCGTCGAGGCGATCAAGGGGCTTCATCCGCAGCCGATGGACCGGCGCCTCATTCCCGGCTGCACCTATTGCACGCCGCAGATCGCCTCGGTGGGCATGACCGAGCAGGCGGCGAAGGAGAGGAAGCTCGACATCCGCGTCGGCCGTTTCCCGTTCGTCGGCAACGGCAAGGCGATCGCGCTCGGCGAAGACCAGGGCCTCGTGAAAGTGATCTTCGACAAGAAGACTGGGCAGCTCCTCGGCGCCCATATGGTCGGCGCCGAGGTGACCGAATTGATCCAGGGCTATGTGATCGCGATGAA
>JASHPW010000006.1 GCA_030037895.1 Xanthobacteraceae bacterium
TCGGTCCCGCGATCGAGATCAAGCCCGGCTACGAGACCTTCTGGGCCTACATTCCGCATTTCATCCACTCGCCGTTCTACGTCTACGCCTACGCGTTCGGCGATTGCCTGGTGAATTCGCTCTACGCCGTCTACGAGCATGCCGCCGAAGGTTTTGCCGAGCGCTATCTCGCCATGCTGTCGGCCGGCGGCACCAAGCATTATTCCGAACTGCTCGCGCCGTTTGGGCTTGACGCCCGCGATCCCGCCTTCTGGCACAACGGGCTCGGCGTCATCGAACGGCTGATCGGCGAGTTGGAGGCTTTGGGCTGATCGACCTGACGCCGTGCCTGGAGAGGCTTGCGTTATACGGTTCGTATAACTATGTTATACGAACCGTATAACGCAGGCATGCAGTTATGACCCAACAGAGAAAAGTCGTTGCCGATCCGCGTGGTCAGCCGGTCGGCGCGGTCACACTGAAAAGGATCGGGAACTCGACGGGCTTCCTTCTGCCGAAGGACCTCATGGCGCGTCTCAATCTCGCGACCGGGGACACTTTTTACGCAACCGTGACGCCGGAAGGCGGAATCCGCCTGACGCCCTATGATCCTAAGTTTGAACGGGCGATGGCGGTCGCGCGCCGCGGCATGAAGGTTTATCGAAACGCGCTCGCCGAGCTTGCGAAGTGAGCGCCGAGCCGGAATGGCTGCCGATACCGGTCGTGCTCGCCATTCACGATGAACAACTGGCCATCCATGGCGGCTCATCAGGCGTTCGCGACATGGCTCTTCTCGAATCCGCGCTCGGTCGCCCGCGCAACAAGTGGGCCTACGAAAACGCCGAACTCTCGGAACTGGCCGCGGCTTACGGATATGGCATTGCGCGCAACCATCCGTTCGTGGATGGAAACAAACGAACGGCATTGCTGGCGATCTACACGTTTCTGGGCATCAATGGCGTCGACTTCATCGTTCCCGAAGCCGACGCTGCGGCGATGATCCTGTCGCTTGCGGCGGGCGAGGTGAGCGAGGAGAGCCTCGCGCGCTGGATTCGCGACAATTGGCCGATGGCATGATGGCAAACCGCGAGCAATCCGACCGCGAAAAGAACCGCTTCACCGCCCGCGCGGCGCGCTATGCGCGTGTCGGGGCGAACGTGGGGGGCGTTGCGGCGCGCTATGCGGGCCGGCGGCTCCTTGGCGGCGCGCCCGATCGCGCCGGCGAGGCCTCGGCGCTTGCCGCCGCGCTCGGCAATCTCAAGGGGCCGCTGATGAAGGTCGCGCAATTGCTGGCGACCGTTCCCGATCTGCTGCCGCCGGAATACGCCGCCGAACTGCAGAAGCTGCAGAGCGAAGCCCCGCCCATGGGCTGGGCCTTCGTCAAGCGCCGCATGCAGGCGGAGCTCGGCCCCGACTGGGAGAGCAAATTCGCAAGCTTCGATCACCATCCGGCCGCGGCCGCTTCGCTCGGCCAGGTGCACCGCGCGCGCTCGCGCGACGGCGCGGCGCTCGCCTGCAAGCTGCAATATCCCGACATGCAGTCCGCCGTCGAAGCCGACCTGCGGCAGTTGCAGTGGCTCCTCGCCATCCGCAGGCGGCTCGATACCGCGATCGACACCACCGAGGTCGCCAAGGAGATCGGCGCGCGCGTGCGCGAGGAGCTGGATTACCGGCGCGAGGCCAAGCACGTCGCGCTTTATCGAGCGATGCTCGACGGCGTCGATAGTGTGCGCGTGCCGCGGGCCTGGCCCGAACTGTCGACCGGACGCCTCATCACGCTCGATTGGCTCGACGGCAGCCGCATGCTCGCGCACAAGAACGATCCGCTTGCCGTGCGCAACGTTTTGGCGACCGCCATGTTCACCGCCTGGTGGTTTCCCTTCAGCCGCTTCGGCGTCATCCACGGTGATCCGCATCTCGGCAACTACAGCGTTTTCACGGCGGCCGACGGCGACGGTTCGCGCAAGGCCGTCGCGGCGCCCGCGGGCATCAATTTGCTCGACTACGGTTGCATCCGCATCTTCGCGCCGAAATTCGTCCGCGGCGTGGTTGATCTCTATCACGGCCTGCTCGACGGCGATGACGACCTTGTCGTCTCCGCCTACGAGACGTGGGGCTTTCGCCGGCTCTCGCGCGATCTCATCGACACGCTCAACATCTGGGCACGGTTCATCTACGCGCCGCTCCTCGACGACCGCGTGCGCACCATCGCCGACGGCGTGGCGCCGTCGGAATACGGCCGGCGCGAAGCCTTCCGCGTGCACCAGGCGCTCAAGCAGAAGGGCCCGGTCACGGTGCCGCGCGAGTTCGTGTTCATGGACCGCGCCGCGATCGGGCTCGGCGCCGTGTTCCTGCACCTGCGTGCCGAACTCAACTTCTACCGGCTGTTCAACGAGGCGATCGAACGCTTTTCCATGGAACGCGTGGCCAAGCGGCAGGCCGCGGCGCTCGCCGCGGCCGGGTTGTAACTTACAGGTCGCGAGACTCAAGCATCTCTATTGACTTCTGCATGACGTTTCTATATTCGTTGAAGTATGGAAACGATAAATGCCGTTGCGGCCCTGTCCGCACTCGCTCAGGACAACCGTCTGGAAATCTTCCGCCTGCTGGTCCAGGCCGGGCCGGGAGGCATGGCGGCCGGGCAGGTCGCCGAAAAACTCGGCCTCGCCCCCAACACCCTCACCTTTCATTTCGACCGCTTGCGCTTCGCCGGACTGGTCACCGTCCGCCGCGACGGCCGCTCCATGATCTATGCGGCGCGGTTTGAGGCGATGAATGATCTTGTTTCCTTCCTCACTGAGAACTGTTGCCAAGGCGCACAAGAGTGCGCGCCCGTAGCGGTCTGCAAACCGAAAGGGGCTCCCCATGAAGCGGTTTCACGTGCACGTCGCCGTCGATGATCTCAAGCAATCCATCGGCTTTTATTCCGTGCTGTTTGCTGCGGAACCTTCCGTCATCAAGACCGATTACGCGAAGTGGATGCTTGACGATCCGCGCGTCAACTTCGCCATCTCGACACGCGGGCGGCAACCCGGCCTCGATCATCTCGGCATCCAAGCCGAGAGCGGCGACGAACTGAAAGACATTTACGCCCGGCTGCACAAGGCGGGCGGTAATATCGTCGAGCAAGGCCAAACGTCGTGCTGCTACGCCAAGTCGGAAAAGTCGTGGATCGACGATCCGGCCGGTATCTCATGGGAGACGTTCCACACGACAGGCGAAAGCATCGACTACGGCGACGGTTCGGGCGAGCGCGTCGCGCGAGTCGCACATGAGAAGCCGTGTTGCGCGCCCGCTCCTAAAGTCGCCGAGGCGTGCGGCTGTCAGGCGTGACATGGCCGAACCCTACAACGTGCTCTTTCTTTGCACGGGAAATTCCGCGCGCTCGATCATGGCGGAAGCGATCTTGAACAAGCTGGGCGCGGGCAAATTCCGCGCCTACAGCGCCGGAAGCCAGCCCAAGGGCCAAGTGCATCCTGAAACGCTCCGGCTCTTGAAAAGCCTCGGCTATGACACGTCGGGCTTTCGCTCAAAGTCCTGGAGCGAATTTACCGATCCGGGCGCGCCACAACTCAATTTCGTTTTTACAGTCTGTGACAACGCGGCGGGCGAAGCTTGCCCGTTGTGGCCCGGTCAACCCATGACCGCGCATTGGGGCGTGCCCGATCCGGCTGAGGCCAAAGGCACAGAGGTCGAAATCGCGCTCGCCTTCAAGGATGCGTACCGGATGCTCAATCAGCGCCTCGGCATTTTCACCGCGCTGCCCATTCGCTCGCTCGATCAACTGACGCTCCAAAACAAGCTCCGGGAAATCGGCCGCACGTGAAGCGACTTGTTGCCGAATTTTTGGGTACGGCGTTCTTGCTTGCGGGCGTTGTCGGCAGTGGCATCATGGCCGCGAAGCTCGCGGGCGGTAACGGCGCGCTCGCGCTTCTCTGCAACACGCTTCCAACAGGGGCCATTCTCGCGGCCTTGATCCTAACGTTCGGCCCCGTGTCGGGCGCGCACTTCAATCCGGCCGTCAGCATCGCAATGGCATTGCGACGTGAGCTTCCGGCAATAGTGGCCGGGCTGTACATCGTGGCACAAATCATCGGCGGCATCGCTGGCGTGCTGGCTGCGCACGCCATGTTTGAGCTTCCGTTGTGGCAAGTGTCATTGACGATGCGGACAGGACCCAGTCAGTGGTTCGCGGAATTTGTCGCCACATTCGGATTGTTGCTGACGATCTTCGGGTGTGCGACGCGGACTCCTGCGGCTATTCCCTATGCCGTCGGCCTCTACGTCACCGCCGCCTATTGGTTCACCGCGTCAACGTCATTCGCCAATCCCGCTGTGACGATCGCTCGCGCTCTTTCGGATACATACGCTGGCATTGCCCCGGCCAGTGTGCTGGCGTTCATCGTCGCTCAGTTTGTCGGCGCGCTTGCGGCTACGGCGCTGGCGCATTGGCTTTTGGATAAATAACGTTGCGCGGGCATAGATCGGCTGGAGGCACGTCAACAACGGTCATCTGGCGTTCTAACCAATTTATGACAACAAGATCAATCCAAGCTCGATCACTGGCGCCACCGCCCTTGAGCATGGTCTGACGCTCGTCTCCAGGGATACAAACGAATATGAAAAAGCTGAAATTCCGATCTTCAATCCGTGGCGCGGCGAGAAGCGGGATCGCGTCCCTGGCGACTGAATGAGGCTCCATAAGAGGGTACCGCGATGGCGAATATCTGGGCGCGTAAGTCGCTCGCCGCGCTCGCCGCCGAGGCGGAGGAGCCGGACGTGCAGGCGTTGACCGCGCACGACGGCGTGCCGCTCCGGCGCAGCCTCTCGGCGCTCAATCTTGTCCTCCTCGGCATCGGCGCCATCGTCGGCGCCGGCATTTTTGTCTTGACCGGCCATGCCGCCGCGGCCAACGCCGGACCGGCGATCACGTTGTCCTTCCTGTTCGGCGCGATCGCCTGCGCCTTTGCCGGCCTGTGCTATGCGGAAATGGCCTCGACCGTGCCGATCGCCGGCAGCGCCTACACCTATTCCTATGCGACGATGGGAGAACTCGTGGCCTGGATCATCGGCTGGGACCTGATTCTCGAATATGCGCTCGGCGCCACCACGGTCGCCATCGGCTGGTCCGGCTACGTCGTGAGCTTCCTCAAGGACCTCGGCCTTGCCGTCCCCGCCGCCTATGCCGGATCGCCGTTCGCCTATGACTCCGCGCACCGCGCCTGGCAGGCGACCGGCGCCGTCCTCAATGTGCCGGCGATGGCGGTCGTCGCCGCAATCTCGGCGCTGCTCGTCATCGGCGTGCGCGAGTCGGCGCGGGCCAACACCATCATCGTCGTAATCAAGCTCGTCATCATCGTGTTGTTCGTCGCGGCGGCCGCGCCGTTCGTCAGCACCGCGCACTGGGTGACGGCGGGCAATCCCGATGGCGGCTTCATTCCGCCCAATATCGGGCCCGGCCGATATGGCTTCAGCGGGGTGGTGCGCGGCGCTGCTGTGGTGTTCTTCGCCTATATCGGCTTCGACGCGGTCTCCACCGCCGCGCAGGAGGCGAAGGATCCCAGGCGCGACATGCCGATCGGCATCCTCGGATCGCTCGCCGTCTGCACCGTGCTCTATGTGGCGGTCGGCTTCGTGCTCACCGGCATCGTCGCCTACGACAAGCTCAACGTTCCCGATCCGATCGCCGTCGGCGTCGATACGGTCGGGCTCGCCTTCCTCGCTCCAATCGTCAAGCTCGGCATCATCCTCGGCCTGACCTCGGTCATTCTGGTCATGCTGCTCGGGCAACCGCGGATTTTCTATTCGATGGCGCGCGACGGCCTGCTGCCGCCGTTCGCCGCGCGGGTACACCGCCGATTCCGCACGCCCTATGTCACCACCATTGTTACCGGAAGCGTCGTGACGGTCCTGGCCGGATTTCTGCCGATCGGCCTGGTCGGCGAGCTGGTCAGCATCGGCACCTTGTTCGCCTTCACCATCGTCTGCATCGGCACGCTGGTGCTGCGCGTCAAGGAACCGGAGCTGCCGCGCCCGTTCAGGGCGCCGGCCATCGCCGTCGTCGCCCCGCTGGGCGCGGCATCGTCCTTGTTCCTGATGTTCGGACTGCCGCTCGACACGTGGCTGCGCCTCGGCGTGTGGCTCGTCATCGGGCTCCTGATCTATGCGTTCTACGGCGTCAAGCACAGCCGCGCCGGAGCGTTGAATCGGGCTTCGTCCGACGCGTAGCCGGCGCGGATCGCAGCGGGCCTCGCTTTGCGCGCGCCGGCGCGAAGTGTTAGAGCATGATCCGGAAAAGTGGAAACCGGTTTTCCGAAAAGATCATGCTCCATCAATAAGCTAGCGCGCAATCCGATTCAATGTGATCGGATTGCGCGCTAGCAGGGCGGCGTTCCGTTTGCCGGACATGCGATGAATTCGATCTTCGTTGCCCGCGGATCGGCGGATGCGATCCCGATCTGGTTCGTCACCGCGGCGACCTATCCGGAGCTGCGCGAACGGCTTGACGGCAGCGCGCGCGCCTTCGCCGACGCGGCCGGCTTCGAGCCGAAGGCCGGCCGCCATCTGCTGTTGCCCGGCCAAAACGGGCTTGGCGGAGTGCTGTTCGGGCTCGAAGCCGCGGGCGAGGCGCGCGACCCGTTTCTGCCCGGGCGCCTGCCGCAGCTTTTGCCGGACGGAATCTACCGCTTCGCCAACGAGCCGCATGACGCGCGGCTCGCGGCGCTCGCTTTCGCGCTCGGCTCCTACCGCTTCACCCGCTACCGCAAATCCGGCGACCGTCGGGTCAAGCTCGATTTGCCGCAGAGCATTGATCGCGCCGAACTCGATCGCATGGTCGAGGCGGTGACGCTGGCGCGCGATCTCATCAACACGCCTGCGAACGACATGGGACCGGCGGAGCTCGAGGAGGCAGCGCGCGCTCTTGCCGCGCGGCATGGAGCCGATGTCCGCGCGGTCGTCGGCGAGACGCTGCTGACCGGGAATTTTCCGTTGATCCACGCCGTTGGCCGCGCCGGTGCGCGCGCGCCGCGGCTGATCGAGCTTACGTGGGGCGAAGGTGGACATCCGCGCGTGACGCTCGTCGGCAAGGGCGTCTGCTTCGACTCGGGCGGCCTCGACATCAAACCCGAGAACGCGATGCTGCTGATGAAGAAGGACATGGGCGGCGCGGCGAGCGTGCTCGCGCTCGCGCACATGATCATGGATCGCGGATTGAAGGTGTCGCTCACCGTATTGATTCCGGCGGTCGAGAATTCGATTTCCGGCGCTGCTTTCCGCCCGCGCGACGTCTATCGCGCGCGCAACGGGCTCAGCGTCGAGGTCGGCAACACCGACGCGGAGGGGCGGCTCGTTCTCGCCGACGCGTTGGCGCTTGCCGACGAGCGCGCGCCGGAGCTTCTGGTCGACATCGGCACCTTGACCGGCGCCGCGCGCGTCGCCCTCGGCCCTGACGTGCCGCCCTTCTACACCGACGACGAGGCACTCGCGGCGGCGCTCGCGCGCCACGCCGCAACGGAAAACGATCCGCTCTGGCGGCTGCCGTTGTGGCAGCCCTACAACGCGCTGCTCGACTCGAAGGTCGCGGACTTGAACAATGTCGGCACCGGCAATTTCGCCGGCTCGATCGTCTGCGCCCTGTTCCTCAAGCGCTTTGTCGCGGCGGCGAAAGCCTGGCTGCACGTCGATATTTATGCCTGGACGCCGGCGGATAAACCGGGCCGGCCCGAGGGCGGCGAATGTCAGGCCGCGCGCGCCCTCTATGCGCTGCTCGCCGAGCGTTACGGCTGAGCGGGAGAGGAGCGATGCGCGCCTTCGATCCCCGCGTGACGCCGGCCCGCGCCGATCTTGCGGCGAAGGAGCTTGAAGGCAAAGTCGCGGCGCCGCGCTATGTCGAAGGCCGCAGCTATGAAGTGATCGACCCGCAGGCGCCGCTGCGGCGCGAGCCGACGCCCGAGGTGCCGCTCGCCACCGAGGCGCTCAAGGGCGAACGCGTCACCATCTACGATGCGAACGCGGAGGGCTGGGCCTGGGGCCAGCTCGCGGCGGACGGCTATGTCGGCTGGCTGCCGGCCAACGCGCTGGTGCCGCCCGACGCGCCGCCGACGCACAAGGTCGCGGCGTTGCGCAGCTTCGCCTTTCCCGGGCCCTCGATCAAACTCACGCCCATCGAGGCGTTGCCGTTCGGCGCGCGCCTTGCCGTCGCGCGCATCGAAAAGGGTTTGGCGGTGACGCACTCCGGCGCGTATGTTCCGGCGCCGCATCTTGCGCCGATCGATCGTGACGAAGCGGATTTCGTCGCCGTCGCCGAACGCTTCCTCGGCGCGCCGTATCTGTGGGGCGGCAAGACCGCGCTCGGACTCGATTGTTCGGGCCTGGTGCAGGTCGCGCTCGCGGCCTGTGGCATCGCCTGTCCGCGCGACAGCGACATGCAGGAGACGGCGCTCGGCACCCCGGTCGCGCAAACCGCCGAGCTTTCCGCGCTGCAACGCGGCGACCTTGTCTTCTGGAACGGCCATGTCGCCATCGTCCACCGCCACGGTTGGCTTATTCACGCCAACGCGTTCCATATGGCGGTCGTCATCGAGCGGATTGCGGAAGCCATCGCGCGCATTCGCAGCGCCGGATCCGAGGTCACCGGCGTGCGGCGGATTGCACGGTAGGAGGTGGCGTCGCCGCCTCGGGTGATCTACCTTCAAGGCTTGGAGCAAACGCAATGAGCAGCACCGAGCCGGCAGCACGTTCCACCGCTGCGCAAGCCTCCGCAACGCATCCGCCGCGCCGCTTGAGCTTTTGGATCAGGGAGCTGCCTTTCACTCTGGTGTTGATCCTCACCATCGCCGGCGTCGCCTATACGAGCTTCTCCAAGAAGCCGATCGTCGGTTATTGGGAGATCCTCGCGCCGATCATCGCGCTTGTCTGCGTCGGCGCCGGTTGGCAGGAGGCGGCCGACAAAACCGGGCGATTGCGCCTGGTGGTGACGCAAGCGCTGCATTGGTTTGCGTTCCTCTTGGTTATGAACATGCTGTTGCTGCCGAGCGTGCAAAGAAATTTCAGCGCCAGCGCGACGGCGCTCGCGATTTTCACTTTGTTGGCGCTCGGGGCCTTTACCGCCGGCATACAGGTCCTGTCCTGGCAAGTCTGTCTGCTCGGGTTGATCATGGCGTTCGGTATTCCGGCCATCGCCTGGATCGAAAATTCGGCCTTGCTGTTGGTGCTGCTGGCGGCGGTCGTTATCGGTATCGGCGTCGTAATCTGGTGGCATTGGCATGAAAGGCGCGCGCGCGAGGGATGACGACTCCCGCAAGGCCATTCAGACGATGGGACGGATTGGATTACGTGATAGCAACGAAAAAGTTGGGCAAACGCCTCAAGTTTACGCCCTTGCCTTTCATTAGAACCAGTATAACCTCCCTTTCGCGCGATGAACTCGCGCAGCAACCTCTATTGAGAATCAAAAGGTTGCAAAAAGGGGAGGGGGTATCATGCGACTTTCAGTTGCCGCTGTTGCCATCGGCGTTGTCGGCGCGGCCGCTCTTGCCGCGGGAACGATTTTTTTGTCGCGCGCTCACGCCGAGTCGCAGATCGAGCGCGGCAAGTACCTGGTCACGCTCGCAAGCTGCAACGACTGCCACACGCCCGGATTCTTCCTGGGCAAACCGGACATGTCCAAGTATCTCGGCGGGTCGGACGTGGCGTTCGAGATCCCGGGTCTCGGCGCCTTCGCCGGCAGGAATATCACTCCGGACGAGGAGACCGGGATCGGCAACTGGACCGACGAGCAAATCGCGACGGCGATTACCACGGGAAAGCGCCCGGACGGCCGCCAATTGGCGCCGATCATGCCCTATCACGCGTTTTCCTACATGACCAAAGAGGACGTGGCGGCCATCATCGCATTTCTCCACAGCATACCGGCGGTCAAGCACGAGGTGGTCGGGCCGTTCAAGCCGGGCGAGAAGAACACGCTGTTCACGTTCAGAGTCCTGCCGCCCGGCGAGACGGTCGCGCAAGCGCCGAAATGACGCGTGATCGGAATTCTGCCCGATTGATTCCTGATTTGTCATTCCGGGGCCGAGCGAAGCGAGGAGCCGGGAATCCATAACCCAGCGCAAGGAATATGGATTCCGGACTCGCCGCTTCGCGGCGATCCGGAATGACGGCGAACTGATCAACCGGATTCGGTGTGATTTATCGTCCGCTCGGTCCAGCGGCGGCGGGAGTCGAGCATCATAACGTGCCAACGGCCGGGTCCCCGTCGCCGGGGGGACGAGCGGACGACTACTGCGCCACTACGCCCGCGGGCGCGGTCTCCAGATTGAATGCGGCGGCGAACAGCGCGCGCGTATAATCGCTTTTGGGGTGGCGGAACAGCTCGGCGGCCTCGCCCGCCTCCACCACCTTGCCTTGCTGCATCACCACCAGCCGGCTCGCCAACGCGGCGACGACCCGCAGATCGTGCGAGATGAACAGATAAGTCAGATTGCGCCGCTTCTGCAGGTCGCGGAGGAGATCGACCATCTGCGACTGGATCAGCATATCGAGCGCGCTCGTCGGCTCGTCGAGCACGACGAAGCTCGGCTCGAGCACGACCGCGCGCGCGACCGCGATGCGCTGGCGCTGGCCGCCGGAAAATTCATGCGGGAAGCGGAAGCGCGTCGCCGGGTCGAGCCCGACGTCGGCCAGCGCGCGGATGACGCGCTCGTCGCGCTCGCGCTCGGCCATGCGCGGATGGTGCACCTTCAGTCCTTCCTTGATGATCTCGGCGACCGACAGGCGCGGGGAGAGCGAGCCGTAGGGGTCCTGGAACACGATCTGCATGTCGCGGCGGAACGGACGCATCTCCCGGAAGCGCAGGCCCTGCAGCTTGTTGCCCATGAACACGATCGGCCCGTCCGACGAAATGAGCCGTAGGATGGCGAGGCCGAGCGAGGTCTTGCCGGAGCCGGATTCGCCGACGACGCCGAGCGTTTCGCCCTTGCGCAGCGCGATCGACACTCCGTCGACCGCCTTGATATGGCCGACGACTCGGCGCAGCACGCCGCGCTTGATCGGGAACCAGACTTTGAGGTCGGTCGTCTCCAGCACCATCGGCGCGTCAGGTTGCGGCGGCGCGGGGTCGGGCTTCGGCTCGGCGACGAGCAGCGCGCGCGTATAGGGGTGCTCGGGCGCCGCAAAGATGCGCTCGACCGCGCCTTGCTCGACGATACGGCCTTCCTTCATGACGCAGACCCTGTCGGCGATCTTGCGCACGATGCCGAGATCGTGGGTGATGAACAGAAGCGACATGCCGAGCCGCTTCTTGATGTCTCTGAGGAGTTCGATGATCTGCGCCTGGACGGTGACGTCGAGCGCGGTGGTCGGCTCGTCGGCGATGAGCAGGTCCGGCTCGTTGGCGAGCGCCATGGCGATCATCACCCGCTGGCGCTGGCCGCCCGAGAGCTGATGCGGATAGCTGCCGAGGCGGCTTTGCGGATCGGGAATGCCGACCTGGGCGAGCACCTCGACGGTGCGCCGGCGCGCGGGCTCGCCGGTGAGGCCCCGATGCAGCAGCAGAATTTCGCCGATCTGCTTCTCGATCGTGTGCAGTGGGTTGAGCGAGGTCATCGGCTCCTGGAAGACGATGGTGATGTCATCGCCGCGCACGCGCCGCATGTCGCGCTCGGAGAGCCGCAGCAGGTCGCGGCCCTTGAAGACGACGCTGCCGGAGGGATGCCGCGCCGTCGGATAGGGCAGGAGCTTGAGGATCGAGAGCGCCGTCACCGATTTTCCGGAACCAGATTCGCCGACAAGCCCCACGGTCTCGCCTGTGCCGATGTCGAACGAGACGCGGTCGACGGCGAGCGTCTCCTGCCCGCCGCCGTGGCGGAAGGCGACCGCGAGGTCGCGGATGGAGAGCAAGGGCTCGGTCATTTATTCTCGCCGCAAAGCCGCCGCTGCAAGCAGGTCAGTTCGCATTATGCGTAGGTCTTTCTCGGATCGAAAGCGTCGCGCACGGCTTCGCCGACGAAGATGAGGAGCGAAAGCATCAGCGCGAGGCTGAAGAAGCCGGTCAATCCGAGCCACGGCGCCTGCACGTTGGCCTTGCCCTGGGAAAGGAGTTCGCCGAGCGAGGGCGAGCCCGGCGGCAGGCCGAAGCCGAGGAAGTCGAGGGCGGTGAGCGTCATCACCGACGACGACATGATGAAGGGGACGAACGTCATCGTCGCCACCATGGCGTTCGGCAACAGGTGGCGGAACATGATGACCGCATTGGACACGCCGAGGGCACGCGCCGCCATGATGTATTCGAAATTGCGGCCGCGCAGGAACTCGGCGCGCACCAGCCCGACGAGCCGCACCCACGAGAACAACAAAAGAATGCCGAGCAGCACGAAGAAGCCGGGGACCAGCACCGATGAGATGATGAGCAGGAGATAAAGCTCGGGCACCGAGGTCCAGATTTCGATAAAGCGCTGGAACAGAAGATCGGTCCAGCCGCCGAAATAGCCCTGCACGGCGCCGGCGGCGACGCCGATGATCGACGACACGACGGTCAGGACGAGGCCGAACAACACCGAGATGCGGAAGCCGTAGATGAGCCGCGCCAACACGTCGCGGCCCTGGTCGTCGGTGCCGAGCCAATTGTATTCGAGATCGCGGCAGCCGTGGAGGTGCTTGCGCTCGACCACGGGCTTGCATTGCGCTTCGCTCAAAAGCCAAGTCGGCGGCGACGGCGCCGGCGTCGGCAGGTCGAGGTTGTGGGTGTCGTAGGAATAGCGGATCGGCGGCCAGATCATGCTGCCGCCTTTGTCCGCGATCAGCTTCTGCACGTAGGGATCGCGGTAGTCCGCCGCGGTCTCGAAGTCGCCGCCGAAGGCGGTCTCCGGATAGGTGAAGAAGACGGGAAAGTAGGATTTGCCGTCGTAGCGCACATAGAGCGGCTTGTCGTTGGCGATGAACTCGGCGCCAAGCGAGATCACGAACAGGACGATGAAGATCCAGAACGACCAGTAACCGCGCCGATTGGTCTTGAAGTTCTGCCAGCGCCGCATGGCGAGCGGCGAGAGCGCGACGCGGCGGGCCGCGGGCAAAACGGCGAGGCCGAGCGGCCCGACCGCCGTGGTGTCCGGCGTCTGGGCGCCGAGTCTCGCCTCCACGTCACACCTCCCGCGTCTCGAAATCGATGCGCGGATCGATCCAGGTGTAGGTCAGGTCGGAAATCAGGTTCACGACCAGGCCGATGAGCGCGAAAATGTAAAGATTGGCGAACACGACCGGATAGTCGCGGTTGAGCACGCTCTCGAAACTCAGGAGCCCGAGGCCGTCGAGCGAGAAAATGGTCTCGATCAAGAGCGAGCCGGCGAAGAAGGCGCCGACGAAGGCGCCGGGGAAGCCGGCGATCACCAACAGCATGGCGTTGCGGAAAATATGGCCGTAGAGCACCTGCCGCTCGGAGCAGCCCTTGGCCCGTGCGGTGAGCACGTATTGCTTGCGCATCTCCTCGAGGAACGAGTTTTTGGTGAGCAGCGTCATGGTGGCGAAGGCGGCAAGCCCCATGGAGACGATCGGCAGCGTCAAGTGCCAGAAGTAATCGAGGATTTTGTGCCACCAGGGAAATTGCGCCCAATCGTCGGAGGTCAGGCCGCGGAGCGGAAAGATGTCGAGGAAGGAGCCGCCGGCGAACAGGATGATGAGCAGGATGGCGAACAGGAATCCGGGAATGGCGTAGCCGACGATGATGACGCCGGAGGTCCACATGTCGAACTGCGAGCCGTCGCGCACCGCCTTGCGGATGCCGAGCGGGATCGAGATCAGGTAGCTGATGAGCGTCATCCAGACGCCGAGCGAGATCGAGACCGGCAGCTTCTCCTTGATCAGCTCAAGCACGCTCACGTCGCGGAAATAGCTCTTGCCGAAATCGAAGCGCAGGTAGTTCCAGAGCATGAGGAAGAAACGCTGGTAGGCCGGCTTGTCGAAGCCGAACTGCTTTTCCAGGCTCTTGATGAATTCCGGATCGAGCCCCTCCGCGCCGCGATATTTGGCGTTGACGGCGTTGAGCTGGGAGCCGCCCTGCAGCGCGCCGCGGGCGCCGAAGTCGCCGCCGGCGGAACCGGAAATGCGCGAGGTGGCGCCGGTATCGATGCCGGAAAGTTGGGCGATGACCCGTTCTACCGGGCCGCCGGGCGCGAACTGCACCACGACGAACGACACCAGCATGATCCCGAAGATCGTGGGGATCATGAGCAGGATGCGGCGGATGATGTAGGCGGCCATCGTCGGTCCCATGGTCCCCTCCCGCTTGGGGGAGGGGTGGGGGTGGAGGTCCTGGGTCTATCATTTTCGGCGCCGCTTTTGCGTCGCCGCACCACCCCCTCCCCAACCCTCAAGGGGGAGGGAGCAGTTCGATGTGCCCCCGCACTTTACCCCGCCCGCTGGATTCTCGCCGCCTTGTCGAAATCATACCACCAGGTGTCCGGGATGCCGCGGAAGTAGCGCGGCTGCCGCGCCGGCCGTCCGAAAACGTCCCAATAGGCGATCCAATGCGAGGGCTTGTACCAATGCGGTATCCAATAGCGGCCGGCGCGGATGACGCGGTCGAGCGCACGGCAGGCGGTGACCAAGGCCGGGCGCGTCGGCGCGGCGATGGCGGCGTCGATCAGCGCGTCGACCGCCGGGTCGGCGATGCCGGCGAGGTTGTTCGAGCCTTTCAGCGCCGCCGCCTGTGAGGAAAAGAATGAACGCAGCGAATCGCCGGGCGTCGCCGAGAAGCTGAACCGATCGACGGTGATGTCGAAATCGAAGCCGTCGCGCCGCGCACGGTACTGCACCGGATCGACGATGCGCAAAGTCGCGTCGATGCCGAGGACGCCGAGATTCTTGATGAATTGCATGTGGTGCGGCTCGAACGCCGGCTCGTCGATCAAAAACTCGATGGTGACGCGCGCGCCGTCCGGCAACACGCGCTTGCCGTCCTTGACGGCGCAGCCGGCCTCCTTGAGGAGCTGCGAAGCTTTGCGCAGCAACGCGCGATCTTGGCCGGAGCCGTCGGACACCGGCGGCAGGTAAGGCTCGCCGAACACTTCGTCGGGAATATGCCCGCGGAACGGCTCCAGCAGAGCGAGCTCCGCGGCGTCCGGCTTGCCCTTCGCCATCATCTCCGAATTCTGGAACACGGAGACGGTGCGCTCGTAGGCGCCGTACATGATCGTCTTGTTGGTCCATTCGAAGTCGAAGGCGTCGCACAGTGCCTCGCGCAGCCGCGGATCGGCGAATTTCGGCCGCCGCGTGTTGATGAACCAGCCCTGCGCGCCCGAGGGCGTGTCGTCGGGCAGCACGTCCTTCTTGACCCGGCCGCTCCTTAACGCCGGGAAATCGTAGCGCGTCGCCCAGGTGCGCGCGGTGAACTCCTCGCGAAACAGATAATTTCCGGCGGTGAAGCCCTCGAAGCCGACGTCGCGGTCGCGATAATATTCGAAACGCACGATGTCGAAATTGTTCTGGCCGCGGGCGACCGGCAGATTGGCGCCCCACCACTCCTTGACGCGCTCATATTCGATGAAGCGGCCGGGCTCGAAGCGGCCGACCTTATAGGCACCTGATCCGAGCGGCACGTCCAGCGAGGATTCGTCGAACGGCTTTGCCGAATAATAGGCGCGGGAGAAAATCGGCAGGCCGGCGGCGAACAGCGGCACGTCGCGCGCCCGTTTCGGCGCGAAGCTCAAGGTGACGCTGGCGTCGTCGTCCGCCCTGGCGCCGACGAAATCGCGCAGCGACTGGGTGATGAGCGGGTGGCCCTTTTGCTTGAGGAGATTGAGCGAGAAGGCGACGTCATGCGCGGTGAGCCGCGAGCCGTCATGGAAGGCGGCCGCGGGGCGGATGAAAAAGCGATAGGTGAGGCCGTCGGCGGAGCGCCGCACCTTCTCGGCGGCGAGGCCGTACATGGCGTCGGGCTCGTCGCCGGAGCGCGCCATCAGCGTGGCGAAGGTGAGCTCCATGCCCTGCGCCGCGTCACCCTTGAGGATGTAGCTGTTGAGCGAGTCGAAGGTGAGGAAATTCTGGTTGTATTGCCGGTCGGGGCCGATCTGCGAAAACCTGCCGCCCTTCGGCGCATCGGGATCGACGTAACGGAAGTGATGGAAGTCGGCCGGGTAGGCGAGGTCGCCGAACGCCGACAGGCCATGCGACTCGATGTCGTCGTCGGCGCGGGCATTGCCGAAGTCGGCCCGCGCCGCGCCAAATCCGGCCATGGCGCCGGCCGCAATCTTGAGCACGCGACGACGAGTGGAATGGATCATGCGCTTTCGCCAAGGCGAGCGATGAATGGTCCCTCCCCCCTTGTGGGGCAGGGGAGGGAAGGGGGTCGGGAGGCGACGCGAAACGAAGACATTCGCGGCCGGGCGCCGACGCCCGGGCAAAACCTCCCGACCCCCATCCCCAACCCTTCCCCACAAGGGGGAAGGGAGAAGCCGGACTTCGCGGCGCGCGCGGCGCTCATTGTCGGCCGCCGGTTTTGGCCGCCTTGTCGGCGTCCCACCACCAGACGGTCGGAAACGCGGACATGCCGTATTTGGGCAACGGATCGGGACGGCTGAAGCGGTCCCAGCGTGCGCTGCGCACTTTGCCGTAGGTCCATTGCGGCACGACGTAGAAGTTCCAAAGAAGAACGCGGTCGAGCGCCTTGGTGGCGGCGACGAGGTCGGCCCGGCTTTTGGCGAAGATCACCTGATCGATCATCGCGTCGACGGCCGGATTCTTGATGCCGATGAGGTTGAGCGAGCCGGGCTGATCGGCCGCGTGCGAGCCCCAATAGCCGCGCTGCTCGTTGCCCGGCGACAGCGATTCGGCCCAAGAGGCGGTGATGATGTCGAAATCCCAGTTGCGCAGCCGGTTTTCGTATTGCGCGTCGTCGATCGTGCGCACGGTGACGCCGATGCCGAGGCGGTCGAGCGAGGGCTTGTAGAACAGAAAGACGCGCTCGAAGGTCGGGTCGTCGGCGAGGAATTCGACCGTATATGGCTCGCCGGTTTTGCCGTTGACGAGCCTTTCATTGCGCACCTCGTAGCCCGCCTCCTTGAGGAGCCGCACCGCCTCGCGCAGATTGGCGCGGGTCGCCTGCGGGCTGCCGCCGACCGGATTCGAATAGGGAGTGGTGAACAGTTCGGCGGGAACTTTGTCGCGCACCGTCTCCAGGATTTTGAGCTCGCGCCCGCTCGGCAAGCCGGTGGCGGCGAGCTCGGTGCCCTCGAAATAGCTGGCGATGCGCGTGTACTGGCCGAAGAAGATCTGCTTGTTCATCTCCTCGAAATCGAAGGCGAAATTGAAGGCGCGGCGCACGCGCGGGTCCTGGAATTTCGGCCGGCGGATGTTGAAGGCGAAGGCCTGCATCACGCCGATATTGTTGATGGGGAATTCCTCGAGGATGACGCGTTTCTCGTTGACCGCCGGGAAGTCGTAGGCGGTGGCCCAGTTCTTGGCGCTGTTCTCGGTGCGCCAATCGACCGTATCGCCCTTGAACGCTTCGAGCGCGACCGTCGAGTCGCGAAAATATTCGAACCGCAGTTCGTCGAAATTGTCGCGGCCGACATTGACGTTGAGATCGCGGCCCCAATAGTCCTTCACGCGCTCGTAGGCGATGTTGCGACCGGGAGAAAATTCCTTGATGCGATAGGGGCCGGAGCCGAGCGGCGGCTCGAGCGTGGTCGCGCCGATGTCGCGCTTGGCGCCGTTCTTGTCCGCGCCCTCCCACCAATGCTGCGGCAGGACGAGGAGCTGGCCGACGATCTGCGGCAATTCGCGGTTGCCGGGTCCATCGAACGTGAAGGCGATCTCGCGCTCGCCGACCTTCTCGATCTTGACGACGTGACGGTAATAGGCCGCGAACTGCGGGCTATATTTCTTGAACGCGGCAAAGGAAAAGATCACGTCCTCGGGCGTGACCGGCCGGTCGTCGTGCCATTTCGCCTCTGCGCGCAGCCGATAGGAGGCGGCGGAGAAATCCGCGGGATAGCGCACGGCTTCGGCGAGCAGCCCGTATTCGGTCGAGACTTCATCGAGCGCCGGCGCCAGCAACGTGTCGTAGATGACGTCGATGCCGGTCGCCAACGTGCCTTTGACGCCGGCGACCGCGACGTTGAAATTGTCGTAGGTGCCGAGCGCGATCTGCCGCGCCGCGCCGCCTTTCGGCGCATCGGCGTTGATGTAGTCGAACTGTTTGAAGCCGGGCGGATATTTCAGGTCACCGAACAGCGACACGCCGTGCCGCCAGGCCGGCTCCTGCGCCTGCGCCGGACGCGTCCAGGCGGGCAGCGGAAGCCGCCGCGCGACAAGCGCAATGAGGGCGGACGTGAGCAGCGATCGTCGATTCACCCAGTGCTCCAATTGGGAAAAGATAAGGCGGGCAAATTCATTGCTCTTGCGTCATCGCGCCGGAGCCGCGGCTGCGTGATCTTGCCCACGCGGAAATGCCTCACGGCGCACCATGGGCCGCGCCGTGACGCCTGCCGGTGATTATGTACTTTTCGATGGCGGCGCCAGCATGCCGGCGCACGCCGCGACGAAATGCCTATTGCGGCTTAGGCGTGGAACCAGCCGTGCCGGACGGTGCGGGCGAGGCGCCGGCCGGCGGACTTGCGGCGGCAGCAGCCGCCGGTTTTGCCGGCGCCGACTGCGCCGCCGTCGGCAGCGGCTTGGCGGAGAGCGTATCGAGGTAGGCGATGACGTCGGCGCGCTGCTTTATGTTCGACAAGCCGGCGAAGGTCATGGCCGTGCCGGGAACGTCGGCGCGGGGATTGGTCAGCCATTTGTCCAGCGCGTCGAACGTCCAGGTGCCGCCCTTCGCCTTCAACGCCGCCGAATATTTGAAACTCGCTACGGAGGCGACCGGCCGGCCCACGACACCGTACAGGTCCGGCCCGACCTTGGCGCCTTTACCTTCCTGCAGGTTGTGGCAGGTCTGGCACACCTTCGCGATCTTGGCACCCTGCTCCGGAGAGGCGGTCGCGAGCAGGGCGTCGATCGACTGTCCGGCCGGCGCCGCCGCCGTTGCGCCCTGTTTTTGCGCCGGTTGCTCCTCCTTGAGGGCGATCTCATAGCCGGCCTTCGCCGGCGCCGGTTGGGTGAAAATCGCGCCGGCGGCGATGTGCACGGCGACAATAAGCAGGCAGGTTCCCAGCACGGCGCCGAGAATCTTGTTGATTTCGAACGCATTCATCGCTGAATCGCTCCGCAGTGAGAAAGGAGGGCCGCCCAGCAATAGCCGGTTTGCCGCGCATTTTGCAACCCGTTTGCAATCCCCATGAGTGAGCCGGGCTCGGGCTTTCGCAATGACCGATGTCCTCATTTTCATCCCCGCCCGCATGGCCTCGACCCGCCTGCCGGGCAAGCCGCTCGCCGATATCGCCGGAGAGCCGATGATCGTGCACGTGCTGCGGCGGGCCGAGGCTGCGGCGATCGGCCCGGTGGTGGTCGCGACCGATGCGCCGGCGGTCGCAGCGGCGGTGCGCGAGGCCGGCGGGCGCGCGGTCATGACCCGCTCCGACCACGCCTCCGGCTCCGACCGCATTTTCGAGGCGCTGGGCAAAGTCGATCCGGGACGCCAGGCGGCGATCATCGTCAATATGCAGGGCGATCTGCCGACGCTCGCGCCGTCCGACGTCGCGGCGGTCTTGGCGCCGCTCGCCGACAAGGCCGTCGATATCGGCACGCTCGCGGCCGCGATCAGGCGGCCGGAGGAGCGCGACGATCCCGGCGTGGTCAAGGTGGTCGGCACCCCGGTTGCCCCATTGCGGCTGCGCGCGCTCTATTTTACCCGCGCCGCCGCGCCGTTCGGCGAGGGGCCGCTCTACCATCATATCGGCCTCTACGCCTTCCGCCGCGCCGCGCTCGAGCGTTTCGTCAAGTTGCCGCCGTCGCCGCTGGAGCAGCGGGAAAAACTCGAACAATTGCGCGCGCTCGAAGCCGGCATGCGCATCGACGCGGCGATCATCGACGGCGTGCCGCTTGGCGTCGACACGCCGGAGGATTTGGCGCGCGCGCGCGCCGTGCTATCGAGGCGGCCATGAGGAAACGCAGGACGATCGCGTTCCAAGGCGAGCCGGGCGCCAATTCGCACATCGCTTGCACCGAGGCCTATCCGAACTACGCGCCGCTGCCCTGTCCGACGTTCGAGGATGCTTTCGCCGCGGTGCGCGCCGGCGCGGCCGACCTCGCCATGATTCCGATCGACAATTCGGTGGCCGGCCGGGTGGCGGACATTCATCACCTGATGCCGAAATCGGGCCTCAACATCGTCGCGGAATGGTTCCTGCCGGTGCAGCATCAGCTCATGGCGCCGCAGGGAGCGACGCTCAAGACCATCAGGACGGTCGAGAGCCACGTGCACGCGCTCGGCCAGTGCCGCAACATCATTCGCGCGCTGGGCGTCAAGGCGGTGGTCGGCGCCGATACCGCCGGCGCCGCGCGCGAAGTGGCGGAGGCGGGCGACGTGACCCGCGCGGCGCTGGCGACGACGTTGGCGGCGAAGATTTACGGCCTGCGCATCCTGAAAAAGAACGTCGCCGACGCCAAGCATAACACCACGCGCTTCCTGGTGCTGTCGCGCAAGCCGAAATGGGCGAACCGCTCCGAGCGGCGCGTCATCACCACGTTCGTGTTTGAGGTGCGCAACATCCCCGCCGCCCTCTACAAGGCGCTCGGCGGCTTTGCCACCAACGGCGTGAACATGACCAAGCTGGAAAGCTACATGATCGACGGCAGCTTCTCCGCCACTCAGTTCTACGCCGACGTGCAGGGTCATCCGCGCGAGCGCGCGCTCGAACTGGCGCTCGAAGAGCTGGAATTCGTGTCGCAACCGAACACGCTGAGGATTCTCGGCGTCTACCCGGCGCACCGGTTCCGCGAGCGGTTCAGATAGCTGGAAATACGCGCGCGGCGCGCGATCGAGGACGCAACCGATGAGCAACGGCGAGGCGAAGGTTCGGCGAACGCTGCATTTGCGGTTCACGCTGCCGGCGGCGGATTCCGCCCAGCTTGTCGGGATGATCAAGGCGGCGACGCCGTTCTATCAGATGTTCGGCAGCGCCCAGGTGCGATTGCTGCGGAACGTCGACGATCCGGCCAAATTCATCCAAGTGATCGAATACGAGGCGGACGAAGACTGGGAACTCAATCGGCAAAAAATTGCCGGCGACGCGCGGATGCAATCCTATCTGCAGGCCTGGCGCGCGATGTTGCCCGGCGCGCCCGAGATCGACGTTTATCAGGAGGTCTGAGGACGGAGGACGGACGACAGAAGACAGAATAGCGTCATATCGTTCCGTCATTTGCCATCCGTCCTCCGTCGTCTGTCCTCAGATCTTCTGATTGTACGCGCCGACCTCCTGGTGCGTGCGGATGACGGCGTCGAGCGCCGCGAACATCTCGCGCATGCGCGCCTCCGAGACCGGGCTTTCGACCACGACGACGAGTTCCGGCTTGTTGGAGGAGGCGCGCACCAAGCCCCAGGTGCCGTCCGCAACTGTCACGCGCACGCCGTTGACGGTGACGAGATCGCGGATCGGCTGGCCGGCGACTTTGCCGCCGTTCTTCCGCTCGGCTTCGAAATGCTTCACCACGGCATCGACCACGCCGTACTTCTCCTCGTCGGCGCAGTAGGGCGACATGGTCGGCGAGGACCAGGTTTTCGGCAGCGCCTCCTTCAGTCCCGCCATGCTCTTTTGCGGGTTGCGGTCGAGCATGTCGCAGACCGCGAGCGCGAAGATGAGGCCGTCGTCATAGCCGCGGCCGAACGGCTCGTTGAAGAAGAAGTGGCCGGATTTCTCGAAGCCGGCGACGGCGCCGATCTCGTGCACCCGGCGCTTCATGTAGGAGTGGCCGGTCTTCCAGTAATCGGTCCTGGCGCCGTTTGCGATCAGCACCGGATCAGTGGCGAACAGGCCGGTCGATTTCACGTCGGCGACGAACAGCGCATTCTTGCTCCGTGCCGAGATGTCGCGCGCCAGCATGACCCCGACCTTGTCGGCGAAGATCTCCTCGCCAGTATTGTCGACGACGCCGCAGCGGTCGCCGTCGCCGTCGAAGCCCAAGGCCAGGTCGGCCTTGCTCGCCAGCACGGCGTCGCGCATGGCGTGCAGCATCTTCAAATCTTCGGTGTTCGGATTGTATTTCGGAAAGGTGTGGTCGAGCTCGCAGTCGAGCGGGACGACCTCGCAGCCGATCGCTTCCAGCACCTGCGGGGCGAAGGCGCCGGCGGTGCCGTTGCCGCAGGCGCACACCACTTTGAGACGGCGCTTGAGCTTCGGCCTGTTGGTGAGGTCGGCAATATAGCGCGCCGGAAAGTTGTCGACGAACGTATAGGCGCCGCCGTCCTTCGTCTCGAAGCGGCCGTTGAGCACGATGTCCTTGAGGCGGAGCATCTCGTCGGGGCCGAAAGTGAGCGGGCGGCGCGTCCCCATTTTCACGCCGGTCCAGCCGTTGTCGTTGTGCGAGGCGGTGACCATGGCGACGCACGGCACGGCGAGGTCGAATTGCGCGAAATAGGCCATCGGCGTGAGCGCGAGGCCGATGTCGTGCACCTTGCAGCCCGCGGCAAGCAGGCCGTTGACGAGCGCCATCTTGATCGACGCCGAATAGGAGCGGAAATCGTGGCCGACGACCACGTGCGGCTCCACGCCAAGCTCGTGGATCAGCGTGCCGAGGCCGAGCCCGAGCGCCTCGACGCCCATCAGGTTGATCTCGCTGCCGTAAAGCCAGCGCGCGTCGTATTCGCGAAAGCCGGTGGCCTTCACCATCGGCTCGGATTCATAGGCATAGGTGTTGGGCCTGAGCAGCGGTTTCGGCTTGGGGAACATGGGCGCCTCTGGGATCGGCCCTCAATATAGGAGCGAGCAGTGAATGGATATCCTCCCCCTTCCCGGGGGAGAATAATTTGCCGATGCTCTTCGGCCTGCAATTATCCACTGCACCGTGCCAATCCGCGCCAAGCGACTATATTACCGGCCATCATGCCCGCCGCGAAAAAATCCGAACCTGCCGCCAAGCCGGTGAAGAAAGGCGACCACGTCTTTCTGGTCGACGGTTCCGGTTACGTCTTCCGCGCCTATCACGCGTTGCCGCCGATCAACCGCAAATCGGACGGGCTGCAGCTCAACGCCGTGTTCGGCTTCTGCAACATGCTGTGGAAGCTGTTGCGCGACATGAAGCCGGAGGACAAGCCGACCCACCTCGCGGTCGTCTTCGACAAGTCGGAGAAGACCTTCCGCACCGAGATCTATCCCGCCTACAAGGCGCAGCGGCCCGATCCGCCCGACGATCTGCGCCCGCAGTTCAGGTTCATCCGCGAGGCGGTGCGCGCCTTCGATCTGCCCTGCCTCGAACAGGACGGTTACGAGGCCGACGATCTGATCGCCACTTATGTCCGCGAGGCGTGCGCGGCCGGCGCCACCGCCACCATCGTCTCCTCGGACAAGGACTTGATGCAGCTCGTCAGCGACCGCGTCGTCATGTTCGATACGATGAAGGACAAAAAAATCGGGCGTGCCGAGGTGATGGAGAAATTCGGCGTGCCGCCCGACAAGGTGATCGAGGTGCAGGCGTTGATCGGCGATTCGACCGACAACGTGCCGGGCGTGCCGGGCATCGGCGTCAAGACCGCGGCGCAGCTCATCGGCGAATATGGCGACCTCGACACGCTGCTCGCGCGCGCGTCCGAGATCAAGCAGGACAAGCGCCGGCAAGCGCTGATCGAGAACGCGGACAAGGCGCGGCTGTCGAAACAGCTCGTCACCCTCGACGATCACGTGAAGCTCGACGTGCCGATCGGCGAGCTTGCCGTGCACGAGCCCGACCACAAGCGGCTCATCGCCTTCCTCAAGGCCATGGAGTTCAACGCGCTGACGCGGCGCGTGGCCGAATTTTCCAGCATGGATGCGGCCGAGATCGAGCCGGATGCGCGGCTGGCGGCGAGCGGCCTTTCCTCCGCCCCGCCGGCGGGGGAGGACGGCGAGGCCGGCAGGACCGCACCGGGTGAGGGGAGAGAGACGGCGCGGCAATTCCCCCTCGCTCGGCCCGCGGCGACGGCCGGTCTCTCCCGCAAAGGGAGCACCGAAGAACGCGCGAGCCTTCTCACCCCGCAGGCGCTTGCGGCCGCGCGCCTCGAAGCCGCGCGCACGGAAAAGTTCGACCGCGGGACATACGAGACGGTGCGCAGCATCGAGCAACTCAATGCCTGGATCGAGCGGGCGCGCGAAGCGGGCCTTGTCGCCGTCGACACTGCGGCCGCAAATCTCGATCCGATGCAGGCCGAGCTGTGCGGCTTCTCGCTCGCGGTCGCGCCGAATGACGCCTGCTACGTGCCGCTCGCTCACCGGCAGGGCGGCGATGGAGAAAATGCCGGCCTGTTCCGCGGCGACCTCGCTCCCGGCCAGATCGCCGAAGCCGCGGCGCTCGCAGTGCTGCGGCCGCTCTTCGCGGACATGGGCGTCATCAAGATCGGCCACGATTTGAAATTTGACTGGCAAATGTTCGCGCTGCGCGGCGTCGAGATTGCGCCCTACGACGACACCATGCTCATGTCCTACGCGCTCGATGCCGGCCGCTCCGATCATGGCCTCGAACCGCTCGCCAAGCGCATTTTCGATCACGCGGTGATCGATCTTGGCGAGTTGACCAAGGCGGGCAAGAGCAAGATCGCCTTCGACGGCGTTGCCATCGACAAGGCGACCGAATATGCCGCCGAGAAGGCCGATATCGCGCTGCGGCTGTGGCGGGTTTTGAAGCCGCGGCTTGCCGCCGAGCGGGTGCTGACGGTGTACGAGACGCTGGAGCGGCCGCTCCTTGCCGTGCTCGCGCATATGGAGCGGCGCGGCATCGCGATCGATCGGCAGGTGCTGTCGCGGCTCTCCGGCGAATTCGCGCAGGAGGCCGCCGGCCTCGAAGTCGAGATCAACGAGCTTGCCGGCGAGCCGGTCAACCCCGGCAGCCCGAAGCAGCTCGGCGACCTCCTGTTCGGCAAGCTCGGCCTGCCCGGCGGCACGAAGACCCGAACCGGCCAATGGGCGACCGGGGCGCGCGCGCTCGAGGAATTGGCCGAGCAGGGCCACACATTGCCGCAGAAAATCCTCGACTGGCGCCAGGTCTCGAAGCTGAAATCGACCTACACTGATGCGCTGCCCGGATTCGTCAATCCGACGACGCATCGCGTCCACACCAGCTACGCGCTCGCTTCCACCACGACCGGCCGGTTGTCGTCGTCCGATCCGAACCTGCAGAACATCCCGATTCGCACCGAGGACGGCAGAAAAATCCGCCGCGCCTTCATCGCCGCGCCGGGAACGAAGCTCGTCTCTGCCGATTATTCGCAGATCGAGCTGCGGCTTCTCGCCGAGATCGCCGGCATCGCGCCGCTGCAGAAGGCCTTTCGCGAGGGCCTCGACATTCACGCCATGACGGCGTCGGAAATGTTCGGCGTGCCGGTGAAGAGCATGCCCGCCGAGATCCGCCGGCGCGCCAAGGCGATCAATTTCGGCATCGTCTACGGCATCTCCGCCTTCGGCCTCGCCAACCAATTGGGGATCGCCCGCGAGGAGGCCGCCGCCTACATCAAAAAATATTTCGAGCGCTTTCCCGGCATCCGCGACTACATCGAGGAGACCAAGGCCTTCGCCAAGAAGTACGGCTACGTGACGACGCTGTTCGGCCGCAAGTGCCACTATCCCGACCTCACCGCCGCGAACGCCTCGATCCGTGCCTTCAACGAACGCGCCGCGATCAACGCCCGGCTGCAAGGCAGCGCCGCCGACATCATCCGCCGTGCCATGATCCGCATGGAACCGGCGCTGGCGAAGAAGAAGCTTTCGGCGCAGATGCTGTTGCAGGTGCACGACGAGCTGGTCTTCGAAGTGCCCGACGCCGAGGTGGACAGGTCGCTGCCGGTAATCAAGGCGGTGATGGAAGATGCGCCGCTGCCGGCGCTGTCGCTCTCGGTGCCGCTCGAGGTCGAGGCGCACGCGGCCGATAATTGGGACGCGGCGCATTGACGCTCGCCGCCGCCGGGCCTGACCCGGCGGCGCATATGTCCCCGTCGCTTCCTTCCGCAGGATTGCCGGATCAGGTCCGGCAACGAGAAGGAGTTCTCGCCGATACCGTGATGGCCTTGAGGCGCGGTCCCCCGCCGTGATCCGACGTGTTCGACGTCCATTTGCGCGAAACGCCATAAGGCCGAAGGGTAGCAATTTACCTACTATTTCACGTAGTATTTAGTGACATCTACAACTTTTTAATGTACTGGCGAAGCGTGCCGCAGTATGCTCAACCGATTCGCGTATGGTATTGAGATGTAAGGAGATTCATGCTCGACCATCGGCCTCGGCGGTGGTGGTGACATGCACCGGCGCTATCAGCACATCAACATTCCGACCGAAATCGTGAGGACGCTGGTCGTCATTGCGGAAATGGGCAGTTTTTCCAGGGCCGGCGAAAAATTGGGCCTCAGTCAACCCGCGATCAGCGCGCAGATGAAGCGGCTGCAAGTCATGGTGGGCGGCACGATCTTCGAGCGGGCAACGGACGGCGTCTCGTTGACGCCGAAGGGCAAGCTCGTTCTGGCGTCCGCGCGAAAGCTGCTCGACGCCAACGATCAAATCCTATCCATCGGCGGTGCGGTCAACGATTCGCAACCGATTCGCTTGGGGCTCTCCTCCCTTTTCGCCGAGCAATTCTTGAGCGCCTGGACGGCAGTCAAACATGACGCCGGGCAAGTGTACATGTATTCCGATCATTCGCGCGAATTGGCGAAAGCCTGGACCGAAGGATATCTCGACGTCACGTGCGTCGCGAATCCGCCGGCGGAAATCGGCGCTCCGGTCTTTGAATGGAATGAGGATATCGTCTGGGTGCGCAATCGCGATTTCGTCCTGCGTTACGCCAGCCCCGTTCCCCTGGTCTGCGGACCGGAGAGTTCGCCCGATCAGCCGATGATCGCCGCCCTGGAGAAGGCCGGGCTGGCCTATCGCGTGGCCTTCGCCGGCGCGGATTACCATGTGCGCCTGGCGGCGGCGGCCGGCGGAATCGGGCTGATGGCATTGCCGGCGCGGCACGTGGCCAAGCCGCTCGTGGTGGCCCGCGAATACTATCTGCCGGCGTTGCCGCCGCTTCGCGCCGGCATCTTCGTGCGTCCCGTCGTGGAACCGACAAGGGTTGCGCCGATCATCGCAACGCTGAAAATGTTATCGCCGCCAAGCCGGGAAGACGAACTCATCGCCTGACCGCGCGCGAATTGTTCACGCCACGGATCGCGGAGAATTCGTTACTGGCAATAACGGGGTATCATTTTTGATAGCCCTATCATTGCTGCAAAGCCAAACAATTCGTCGCGCGATCAAAATCGCGGAAGATTTTGTTCATTGTGTGTAAAAATGCCAAGGTCAGATTTGGCGTATGTGGTGCTGCGCCGACATCGCGCCGAGACGCCTTCTGCAAGATCGCGCGGCCGCATCGGCGGTCGAATTTGCGCTGGTCTTTCCGCTTTTCGTCATCTTGCTGTTCGGCATTATCGTCTACGGCACGTATCTGGCCACGATCCATGGCGTTCAGCAGCTTGCCGCTGAAGCCGCGCGCAGCTCGATCGCCGGTCTCACCGACGGCGAGCGGGCGAGCCTGGCGCAGAACTATGTGACGGCGAACGTTTCCTACTATCCGTTTATTTCGCCCGACCGTCTTTCGGTCAGCGCCGCGCCGTCGCCCGGCGACGACACGGTGTTTGTCGTGACGGTCAGCTATGACGATTCCGCTTCGTTCATCTTCTCGTTGCCGAGCATCATACCGATGCCGGCGTCCGATATTGTCCGCAGCGCGGTCATCCCGCGCGGCGGCTACTAGTTCGGCGCATCCGATGCCGAACAAGATGAGGGCATTCGTCGCCGACCGAGGCGGCAATATCGCGATCATGTCGGCCTTGATCGTGACGTTGATCGTGGGGGCGGCCGCGTTCGGCGTCGATCTCGGCAATGTGCTTGCCGACCGGCGCAAGGCGCAAAGCACCACCGACATCGCGGCGCTGGTCGCCGCCGCCGATATTCCCGACGCCGCGGACGCGGTTGCCGCCGCCGTCGCCGACAACAATTTCAACGCCACCGCGCCGGCCGATATCGTGCCGGGAGTCTATGTCGCCGATCCGTCGTTGCCGCCGGCGCAGCGATTCACGCCGTCGTCGGTCGCGACGGCCAACGCGGTGCAAGTGACGCTGCAGACGACGACCCCGCTGTTCTTCGGCCGCGTCCTGATCGGTCGCGACAGCTTCGATATTCAGACGGTCGCCACCGCCGCGGCGACGGCATTCGCGTCCTTCGCCATCGGGTCGCAGCTCGCGTCGGTGAACGGCGGCTTGCTCAATCAGATCCTGGGGCAAATGCTCGGCACCTCATTGTCGCTGTCGGCCATGGACTACCAATCGCTGATCGGCGCCGACGTGGATTTGTTCGGCTTCATGAACGCCCTGGCCGCGCAGTTGAACGTCAACGGCGTGAGCTACACGTCGCTGCTGAGCGGAAGCGCGAATATCGGCACCGTCATCAACGCCATGCTCGACAGCGAGCAGGCGGAGTCGGGAGCAAGCGCGGCGGTGGCTGCGCTTACGCAAATCGCCGCCGCCGTCAACGGCGCAACGACGACGATTCCGTTGGGCTCCCTGGTCAACCCCGGCCCCTACGGCACGATGATGATCGGCCAAACGCCGAGCAGCACCGTCTCCGTTTCGACTTTCAATCTCTTGACCGCCGCGGCCGGCCTCGCCAATGGCGACAACCAGGTGGCCGCCTCCCTGAGCGCCGGCCTGCCGGGGATCGTGTCGGCGTCGATGCTGCTGGCGATCGGCCAGCCGCCGGTCGGCACGAGCTGGGTGACCGTCGGACCCGTCGGCGCCAGCGTCTATACGGCGCAAACACGGCTGCTGTTGACGGCGCAATTGCAGGGAACCGACGGCATCTCGTCCGTCACCGTGCCGATCTACGTCAACGTCGCTTCCGGCTCGGCGACGTTGAATGCGGTGCAGTGCGGCTATCCGGACATCAGCACCTCCTCGGTCACGCTCGGCGTAACGCCGGGCGTCGTCGATAGCTGGATCGGCAATGTCAGCGCGGCGGATTTCAACAATCTGACGCAGGCGCCGCAGCCGGGACCCGCCACCCTGGTTTCGGCTCCCGGGCTTTCGGTCACCGGCTTGGCCCACGTGGCGATGGACAATACGTCGCCCACGCCGGTCAGCTTCAGCTACGGCGAGATCGAGGCGCAGACCGCCCAAACGGTGAGCACGACGGACTACACCTCATCGTTGGTCTCGCAGTTGCTGGGAAGCCTGACCCTCGATGTATCGGTGGCCGGCCTCGGCATCGGCCTGCCGTCCACGGTGACGCAAACGGTCGGCGACATTCTCGCTGCGGAAACGACGCCGCTCGATCAGTTGCTCGCGAGCATTCTGGCGACGGTCGGGGTGGGCATCGGTCAGGCCGACGTTTGGGTCACCGGCGTGCGCTGCGACGGCGCCGTTCTAGTGAACTGAAGGCGTGGCGGCGTTCGCGCCGGGACGACATCGTTGTGTCTGTTAATCCCGGCGTTTCCGCAGAGACTCACGGGCGGAATCGATCATTCACTATTTGTTTGCCATAACTGAAAATGCGCCGTTTACCAAAACCCGATAGCTTGCCGCCACGATCTTGAACTCTTTCCGCCATCGTCGGAACGCACGGCGGGGGGAACGTTCCGGGCTGTGGCACGTTGATCGAGCCGAGTTGCGTGCTCCTCGCGGGAGCTTGGCTGTGAGGTTTTGCCGTGGTGCGTCGGCGCTGCAGCAAACGGTGGAATTGGCGCGCGGGCGTCCTCTTCGGCGTATTTGCGGCCGCCGGCGCGCTCGCGATTGCTGAGCCGGCGCGCGCCGGCATTCTGGATTTCCTGTTCGGCGGCTTCCATGAGAAGCCGCCGCGGCCGCCGGCCAACGTCAATTCCTATGCCGAACCGGCGGCAACGCCGAGGCAGCTCGAGACCGTGCGGCAAGGCAGCGGCAGCACCGGACGCTATGTCGCTTTTTGCGTGCGGCTTTGCGACGGGCTGCACTTTCCCATCGATCACGTGACCGCCGCGACGCCGATCGAAACCTGCCGCGCGATGTGCCCGGCGAGCAAGACCAAAGTTTTCTTCGGCAGCGAAATCGACCGCGCCGTCGCCCGCGACGGCGCCCGTTACGCCGATCTCGACACCGCGTTCGTGTACCGCCAGCATCTGGTGCCGAATTGCACCTGCAACGGCAAGGACGTGTTCGGGCTTGCTCCGTACGATCAGACCCACGATCCGACGTTGCGGCCCGGCGACATCGTCGCCACCAAGAATGGCCTCATGGCCTATACCGGCAAGGGCGGCGGGGAGAATGCGGCGTTCACGCCCGTCGATGCGTCCACGCTGTCCGCCGCGACCACCGTCCGCTCGCCGCACGTGCGGCTCACCCGGCGCAATGCGGAGCCGCCTTCGGATGCGGACGAGGAGCCGGCGACGGTCGTTGAGCCGCAGGACAATGAGCGCGCGGACCTGCGCGGTCAGGTCGACAGGTAGCCGACGACCTCCTCCGCCAGCGAGAGCGATGCCGTAAGCCCCGGCGATTCGATGCCGAACAGGCTGACGAGCCGCGTCAGGCCGTGCGCGGGCTCGGCGGCGATCATGAAATCGGCGGCCGGCTCGCCGGGTCCGCTCAGCTTGGGCCTGATGCCGCAATAATCGGGCACGAGCGCGCCCTCCGGCAGGCGCGGCCAATAGCTGCGGATGCGGTCGTAGAAGGCGTCGGCGCGGCCGGGATCGACCGTGTAGCTTTCGTGATCGATCCACTCGACGTCCGGACCGAAGCGCATGCGGCCGGCGAGGTCGATGGTGACGTGCACGCCGAGGCCGCCGTCGACCGGGGTCGGGTAGATGAGGCGCGAGAACACCGGCCGCCCGGCAAAGCCGAAATAATTGCCCTTGGCGAGCTTCAGCGGCGGCACCTTGTCGGCCGGGTAGCCCTCGATGCGGCGCGCCAGCGCCTGGGCGCCGAGGCCCGCCGCAGTAACCACCGCGTCGAAGCCGATCACGCCGGCGTCGCGGCCGCCGACTTGCACCTGCCATTGAGCCTTTGCGAACGACACCCGCTCGACCGGCGTCGCGAATGCGATCATGCCGCCGCGATCCTCGATCTCGCCCCGGAGCGCCAGCATGTAGCCATGGCTGTCGATGATGCCGGATTCCGGCGACAGCAATGCCCCGATGCAAGACAGCTCCGGCTCGAGCGCGCGCGCCGCGTTGCCGCCGATCAGTTCCAGCCCTTCGACGCCGTTCTTGCGGCCCTGCGCGAGGATCGTCCCGACCTTGGCAAGCTCGGAGTCGTCCGTCGCCACGACGAGCTTGCCGCATTTCCGGTGTGCGACGCCGTGCGCGGCGCAGAATTCGTAGAGCAGGCGGCGGCCGCGCGTGCAATGGCGCGCGCGCAGCGAGCCGGTCGGATAATAGAGGCCGCCATGGATCACCTCGCTGTTGCGCGAGGAGATGCCGTTGCCGATGCCACCGGTCGCCTCGGCGACGGTCACGTCATGGCCGGCGAGGGCGGCCGCGCGCGCAACGGCAAGCCCGACGACGCCGGCGCCGACTACGAGAATCTGCATGGTTCCCGCCCTTGTCGCGTTTGTTCTAATGGTCCGATTCTAACATTCGCATCCGGGTTCGGCAGGCTCTTATGTGAATGTTAGAATCAAAGGACCACTAGCAAGTATCACTCATAGTGGAGCTTTGGATTTGACATTCGCTTCACGAGTTCGCGGCTAGGCGGATAGCGAATGTCAAATCCGCTCCACTGGACTATGATGGCCGACGGGAGGATTGGTCATGGCGGATACAGACAGCCTCGTCCGGGTCTGTTCCCGGTCCGATGTGGCGCCGGGTTCGGTGAAGGCGTTCGCGGTCGGCGACAAGACGCTGGCGGTGTATAACATCGACGGCACCTTCTATGTCACCGACGATGAATGCACCCATGCGGCGGCGAGCCTGGCCGACGGCATGCTCGAAGGCGACGTGATCGAATGCTGCATGCACATGGGTGCGTTCCATGTCCCGACCGGCAAGGTGGTGCAGCCGCCTTGCGAGGTCCCTCTGCGCACCTATCAGGTCGTTCCCCGCGATGACGACGTCGTCGTCGACCTCGCGCACAACGCCGCCGGCGAGCCGGCCTGACGGGGCCGCCGCGGCGGCTGGATTCAGCGCTTGCGGATGCGGAACGTCGTGACCCTTTGTTCGGTGCGCGTCTCTTCCAGCGCGTCGCCGGTCTCGCGCAGCAGATTGGGAATGTCGATTCCGGCGAGCGGATCGGTGCATGCGACGACCAGGATATCGCCCGGCGCGCTGCCGGCGAGCGCCTTGCGCGTGCGCAACGCCGGAAGCGGGCATTTGAGGCCGCGCAGGTCGAGGGTCTTTTCCGCCATGGGTGAGAGTCGCCGAAGCCGCAAATCGTCCTTATCATAGCGGCGATGGCCACGCCCAAGCCTACGCCCGCATCTATGCGCGTCATCGGTCTCGCCGGCTGGAGCGGCGCCGGCAAGACCACGCTGATCACGCGGGTCATTCCGGTGCTGATCGGGCGCGGTCAAACCGTCGCCACGGTCAAGCACGCCCACCATGAGTTCGATGTCGATCAGCCGGGCAAGGATTCGTGGCTGCATCGCCAAGCCGGAGCCAGCGAGGTCGCGGTCGTATCGAGCCGGCGCTGGGCGCTCATTCACGAACTGCGGGGCGACCCCGAGCCGCCGCTTGCTGACATCCTGGCGAAGCTCGCCCCGGTCGATCTGGTGATCGTCGAAGGCTTCAAGCGCCAGGCGCATCCGAAGCTCGAAGTCTTTCGCGCCGCGACCGGCAAGCCGCTCCTCTATCCCGACGACGATTGCATCGTCGCCATCGCGACCGATGCGCCTTTGCCGCAGGCGCCGCTGCCGGTGCTGAGGCTCGATGACATCGAGGGGATCGCCGATATGTTGCAGGCCGAGGCGCGGCCGCCCGATCAGATCGGGCCGCGGCCGGCCGGGGAGCGATCATGACACCGCGGCGCGGCGGCGCCTTCAGGCGTTGGGATAAAGCGCGGCCGTGCGGGCGGCTTCGGCGGCGTCTTCGGGCGTGTTGACGTTGAAGAACGGGTCGACCGGCGCGGCCGGCCATGCGGCGATGCCGACGGCGTAACGCGCGGTCCATTCGTCGACCTTGCGCATGCCTTCGCTCATGAGCGCGTGGCGCAAATCCGTGCGCAACGCCGGCGGCCAGAGCGCGACGACCGGGTGCCGCCGTTCTCCCGAATGCGCGCTCGCGAGTTGCGCGCCGGCCTCGATGCGCGCCTGGTGCAGACGCGGCACCAGATCGCGCGGCAGGAAGGGGCAGTCGCCGGGCGCGCTCACGACCCAGGCGAGGTCGGGCGCATGGTCCGCCGCCCAGTCGAGGCCGGCGAGAATGCCAGCGAGCGGCCCGGCGTAATCCGGCACGCTGTCGGCGACCACGGTGAGGCCGCTCGCGGCGAAGCGCGCCGGGTCGCCGTTGGCGTTGAGGATCAGCCGGCTGCATTGCGGGGCGAGGCGGGCGATAACGCGTTCGAGAATGGTGGCGCCGCCGATGCGCAGATGCATCTTGTCGCCGCCGCCCATGCGGTGCGCAAGCCCGCCGGCGAGCACGATGCCGAGGGTTGGCGGATGGGCCGCGGTCGGTCCGGCTGGCCGGAATGCGTCAGTCACGGCCGGCGAGCACGCGCGCGATCTGCGCCGCGGTCGGGGTCACGTGATAGAATAAAGTATAGAAGTCGCGGGCCAATGCCTTGATGTCCTCGGGGAAGCGATCGGGATAAAAAATCTTGCCGAGCCACCAGAGCCCGATCAGCCGGTTGACCGCCGGCGGAAAATCCACCCAGTTGAACGGCAGTTGCGGCGCGAGATAGACGCGACCGGCCTTGACCGCGGCGATCGCCGCCCAGGCGGCGTCGTTGCGCACATGCGCCGCGAAATCGGCGTCGCTGGCGATGATGATCTCGGGGTTCCAGGCGACGATTTGCCCGATCGATACCGTGGTTTGCCCGCCGCGTTGGTCGGCGGCGACGTTGCGGGCGCCGAGAAAATCGATCGCTTCGACGATCATCGATCCGTCGCGCGCGGTCTGCAGGCCGCTGCGGTCGCGCGCGTAATAGACCCGCGGCCGCGCCGCGCTCGGCGCGTCCGCGACGCGCGTCCTGATCGTCGCCGTCGTGGTCTCCGCGTAGCGCGCGAGCGCCTCGGCCGCCTCGCCGCGGCCGATCAGGCGGCCGAGCGCGCGATAGGTCGCCCCGATCTTGTCCAAGTGGCCGTCGAGCAGCGCATAGGGAATGCCGGTTTGTTGCTGAACGCGCTCGGCGAGCGAGGCATAGCCCGCCCCGACATTGCCGATATCGACGATGAGGTCGGGCTTGAGTGCGGTCACCGCTTGAAGATTGACGTTGTCGCTGCCGCGGCCGGTAAGGCGGGGCAGTGTGGGCCGGGCGGCGATGTCGGGAAGCAGGAAGTCGCGGTCTTGCCGGCTGATCGGCTCGATCCAGCCGAGGAGAAGATCGGGCGCGAGCGTATAGAGCACGACCGCCGCGGGCGGTCCGGCCGGATAGACGTGCATGACCCGGTCGGGCGCGGTGACCGTGCGGCCGGTCGCGTCGGTGATGCTGGCGGCAAAGCCCCGCCGCGGCGCGACGATCGTCGCCGCAAGGCCGCCGAGAAAGATTCGCCGGTCGATGCTCATCGGCTCAGTCTTCATTCCGCTGGCACATTCGCATCGGGAGATCTCTCACGCCAAAGGCGGGTCGGCGATCTTGAGGAGCTGCTTGCCGAAATTCTCGCCGGTGAAGAGGCGCATCAAGGTGCGCGGCGCGTTCTCCAGGCCGACCGCCACATCCTCTTTCTGCACCAGTCTGCCGTCGCGCTGCCAACGGCCAAGCGCGTCAATGGCCTCGGGAAAACGCGGAGCATAATCGAGGATGATGAATCCCTCCATGCGCGCGCGCTTCGACGTGAGATTGAAGTAGTTCGCCGGGCCGGGCGGCGGCACCGCATCGTTGTATCGCGATATGGCGCCGCAGAGCACGATGCGCGCCTTGAGGTTGATGCGCGCCAGCACCTCGTTGAGAACGACGCCGCCGACATTGTCGAAGAAGACGTCGATGCCGTCCGGGCAGAGCGCCGAAAGCCGGGTGCCGATGTCCTCGCTCTTGTAGTCGATCGCCGCGTCGAAATGCGCCGCGTTGACGAGCCAGTCGCATTTCTCCCTGCCGCCCGCGGTGCCGATCACGCGGCAGCCTTCGATCTTGGCGATCTGGCCGGCGACGGAGCCGGTGCTGCCGGCGGCGCCCGACACCACGACGGTTTCCCCGGACTTGATGCGGCCCACGTCGGTCATCCCGAAATAGGCGGTCAGGCCGGTGATGCCGAAGAGGCTCAGCGCCAGGTTCGGCGGCACGCCGGGCGGCAGCTTGCGCACGCCGATGACGCCGTGGCCGTCCGTCGCCAAATAGTCCTGCCAGCCGAAGGTCCCTTGCACGAGCTCTCCCGGCTTGAAATGGGGATGACGGGACTCGATCACCTGCCCGACGCTGATGGCCCGCATGACCTCGCCGAGCGGGATTTTCGGCACGTAGGAATCGCGCGCCATCCAGTTGCGCTGCGTCGGGTCGAACGAAAGCCACAGGTTCCGCACCAGCACTTGTCCGTCGGCGGGCCGTGGAATGGGCGCCTCGTTCCAGTGGAACTCGTCGCCGGTCAATGCGCCCGCGGGGCGAGCGTGCAGGATCCACTGACGGTTCTTGCCCTCGCTCATCACTCCGCCTCCTCAGGGTTTGGTGCGCATTGGCTCATGATTTGGGCATTGGCTTCGGCGCTTTTCGATTTTCAGGTGGCGGGTGTATTTTGTCCAGTCGTGCCGCCCCGCCGCGCGAAAGCTTCAATTAAGCGCGGGCGGCAAGCCCGCGCGCAGGATCGGCACTATGATTGCGCGGCGTGGGTTGTGATGCGACGCCGCCTCGCTATAGTGCGCGGCTCCCCGGAGGGATGGCCGAGTGGCTGAAGGCGCACGCTTGGAAAGCGTGTATACGGGAAACCGTATCGTGGGTTCGAATCCCACTCCCTCCGCCATGTTTGGGGACGAGGATTAAACTAGCATATTGTAATTTATAATGAATTTTCATTGATGGTCGTCAGGATGACGGTGTCGTTAGGAGCGTCAGTCTGGCCATGACGGCGTCATCTCCTGGTCCGTGCACTGTTCTGCCGGGGCTTACTTAAATACACCTGGAACCGTTCGGCGCCCGCCCGCGCATGTCGCAGGTCTGCCAAAGCAAGATCTTGATATCTTCCGGCGTTGGGGTTGCGGGTGGAAGGGCGCCCAAGCTTCGGCCGGCGTCATCGGCCTTGGGAACAGTGCCGCGTAATCGGGCTGAGCCGCGCACGCCATGATGCCAATCAACGCAAGCCAAGACGCTGCATAAAGGAAACTCAGGGCAGCCATGGCTCGACGCTTGAGCATAGCGCGCATCGTGGTTGTTCCGCGACCAAACAGATAAGTCTGTGTCCTCGATCTAACAAATGGAATTGTATTGTAGCGTTACCAAAGGTTCATGGCGACCATCCGTATTGATTGCCGGATGGTTCTCGCCGACCGAAGGCTGTGAGGCTCTCCCAGCGGTTCGAT
>JASHPW010000007.1 GCA_030037895.1 Xanthobacteraceae bacterium
GAATGGCTCGAGATCCAGGAATGGCGTTCGCTCATGCCGGGAGCCGGCGAACTCCTGGTCGAGACGTTTCCGCGCGCCAACAAGCATTATCTGGTCTGCTATCCGTTCGAAGGCCGGCTCGCGCATCAAACGCTCGGCATGCTGCTGACGCGGCGGCTCGAACGCGCCCGGCTCAAGCCCATGGGCTTCGTCGCCAACGAATATGCGCTGGCGATCTGGGGCCTCGGCGACGTGGCGCGGCGTGTCGCCCGGGGCGAGCTTAAGCTCGACATGCTCTTCGACGAGGACATGCTCGGCGACGACCTCGAAGCCTGGCTCGCCGAATCGGCGCTAATGAAGCGCACGTTCCGCAACTGCGCGATCATCGCCGGCCTGATCGAGCGCCGTTTCCCCGGCGAGGAGAAATCGCGCCGCCAGGTCACGATCTCGACCGACCTCGTCTATGACGTGCTGCGCAGCCATCAAAGCGACCACGTGCTGTTGCGCGCCGCGCGCGCCGACGCCGCAACCGGCCTCCTTGATGTCCGCCGCCTCGGCGAAATGCTCTCGCGCATCAAGGGCCGAATCGTCCATAAAGCCCTCGACCATGTGTCTCCGCTCGCTGTCCCGGTGATGCTGGAGATCGGCCGCGAGGCGGTCCACGGCGAGGCAGCCGATGCACTCCTTGCCGAGGCGGCGGACGAATTGGTGAAGGAGGCGATGCAGTGAGGGCTTCCGTGGCAAATGCGCCGACGTCGCCGCTTGCCCAAGATGCTCCCTCCCCCCTTGAGGGGGAGGATTGGGGAGGGGGGTCGGAAGCTGAGGTGCCAGCGCCGATGTTTGCGCTTGACCTCCCGACCCCCACCCCCAGCCCCTCCCCACAAGGGGGAGGGGAGCAGCGAAGGACGGAGGAAAAAATTACTCTCGCCGGCGTGACGTTCCTCGCCGACCCCGCCGGCGCGATCTACTGGCCGGAGGAAAATCTGCTCGTCGTCGCCGATCTGCATCTGGAAAAAGGCTCCGCCTTCGCCGCGCGCGGCGTGCTGTTGCCGCCCTACGACACGGCGACGACGTTGGCGCGCCTTGCGCGCCTCATCGCGCGCTACGCACCGCGCGTGGTGGCCGCGCTCGGCGACAGCTTCCACGACGGCCGCGGGCCTTTCCGCATCATTGGCGCTGACCGCGCGACGCTGAGCAGGCTTCAGCACCGCCGCGATTGGCTCTGGATCGCCGGCAATCACGATCCCGATCCGGCCAACGGCATCGGCGGCCGCTTTGCCGACGCGCTGGCGCTCGGCCCGCTGACGTTCCGCCACGAACCTTCGCCTGATCCATGCGCCGGCGAGATTGCCGGCCATCTGCATCCGGTTGCGCGCGTGGCGCGGCGCGGCCGCGCGGTGAGCCGGCGCTGCTTCGCCGGCGACGGACGCCGCCTCGTCATGCCGGCCTTCGGCGCCTATGCCGGCGGCCTCAACGTGCGCGACCGCGCGATCTTCCGGTTGTTCGGCACGCTCGCCTTCACCGCTCACCTGCTGGGTGAACGCCGGCTCTATGCGGTCGCGGCCGCGCGGTGTCTGCCCGATTGAGGCTCAGTCCCGCCGGAACACGACGCTGGCGATCCAGCCGGTCAACAGCGCCATCATGGCGGCGGCGAGTCCATAGGCGAGGCCGTGCTTGCGCGCGGCATCGACCATGAACTGCTCGAAGCCGGCCTTGACGATCTCGAAAGCCGAATCGGACTGCGCGATCAGGTTGCCGTCGGCAAACAGCTTGACGTCGACATCGTAATTGCCGATCGGCACCTGCGCCGGCAGCGAGATCGCGGCGCGGAACAGGGTCGGCGTGAGGAACGTCACGGCGTCCGGCTCCTCCTCGTAGAGGTGGCGTTCGCGCATCAGCCGAACGAGCGCGACACGGAACGGATCGTTGTTGACCACGCCGATGTCGTTGTCGATCATCTCCGCAAGCGGCGTATTGGCGATCCCGAGTCGCAGTCTCCGTTGATTGTCGGCGCTGGTGATGGCATCGAGCGGGCGGCTCGCCAGCACCGCGAGATAGGAGGGCGGATTGACGAACGTGCGCGCCGCGGTGTTCACCCAGATGCCGAGCACGCGCGACTTGCGCCGCGTGCGCAGCGATTGCCGCGGCCCGGTGATGGTGGCGACGATATCGTAGGGTCCGCGTCGCACCAACGCCGTCGGGTCGCGCTCGACCGAACCGAACAGCACCAGCTCCACGCCGGTATAGTTCGACGTGATCGTCACGTGATGATTGGTCAGCGAAGCGACCAGACGCTCGGCCGCGGCCGGACCGGCATTGGCGATGAGGCCCGCCGCCGCAAGCGCCGCCGCAAGCGCGCATCTCATGGCGCGCCCCCGATGAGCCGGATCGAGTAGAGATCTTCCGGCCGCAACACCAGATCGAAGGCGAAGCGCAGGCCGACCAAAAACACGAGCAGGCCAAGGAACAGGCGCAGCCATTCGCCGCGGATGCGCTGGCCGGCATGCGCTCCGAACTGGGCGCCGATCACGCCGCCCACCATGAGGATGAGCGCGAGCACGGCATCGACCAAGTGATTGGTCGCCGCGTGCAGCACGGTCGCCGACAGCATGGTGAGGAAGGTCAAGACCATCGAGGTGCCGATCACCGTCGCGGTCGGCACCCGCACCAGATAGATCAGCATCGGCACCAGCAAGAAGCCGCCGCCGATCCCCATGATCGCGCCGACGAAGCCGATGATGAAGCCGATCGCCAGCACCGGGATGGCGGAGACATAGACCTTCGAGCGCTTGAAGCGCACCTTGAGCGGCAGTCCGTGGAACCAGACATGGCTGCCCGGCCGGCGCAACTCGACCGGCTTGCCCTGGCGGCTGCGGATGATGGCCCGCACGCCCTCGCCGACCATCAGCACACCGACCACGCTCAGCAGCGTGACGTAGGAGAGGCCGATGACCAGGTCGAGCTGGTCGAGCGCACGCAGCCAGGTGAAGAGGGCGACGCCGCAGGCGCTGCCGACGATGCCGCCGGCCAGGAGCGTCAGCGCCAGTGTGCTGTCGAGGGCGTTGCGCCGCCAATACGCGATCGCGCCGGAGAGCGACGAGGCCGCGACATGCGTGGTGACGCTCGCCACCGCCACGCCCGGCTGTACGCCGATGAAGATCAGGAGCGGGGTCATCAGGAATCCGCCGCCGATCCCGAACATGCCGGAGACGAATCCGACCGCCAAGCCCATCGTCAGCACGAGGAAGACGTTGACGGGAATATCGGCGATCGGAAGGTAGATCTGCACGGATGGGCGGCCAGGGTCGCTGGAATGCGCGGTGGAAGTGTTCTACTCGGGCGATGCGACGTGGCATACCGCCCGCGGGACCCGCACGCACAGATTTGATCGCGCGGCCGTCATTGGGAACGCGGGCAAAGCCCGCGGCCTGGAATGACGGCTGACGCAGTGCTCAATCGAGCTTCGCGGCGTCCGGCGGCTGAGGTTTGCCGGCGGCCGACCGCGGCTTCGGCCTTGCCGCCGGCGCAGCCTTCGCCGGCGGGTCAGAGGCGCCGGCCGCTTTCACGGTGATTGCGTCGGCCGGCTGCGGCTCGGGCTTCCAATTCTGCGCCGCAAGCCGCGCGGTGGCGAGCGATTGCGGATCGAGACGGGAAGCGACCTCGTCGCGTTTCCTGGCCGCTTCCTTGTCGCCCTCCTTGGCGGCAAGCAGGAACCACTTATAGGCTTCGGCTGAATTCTGCTCCACGCCGATGCCGCGCGCATAAAGGATGCCGAGATTGTATTGGCTATCGGTAATGCCGTGATCGGCGGCCTTGCGGAACCACGCGGCAGCATTGCGATAATCGGCCGCGCCGTCGATGCCTTCGGCGTAGAGTACCGCGAGATTGTGCATGGCCCGGGCATTCCCCTTGTCGGCGGCGGCGCGATAGAGGTCGCGCGCGGCGGCGAGGTCCTTCTTCACCCCCATGCCTTTCTCGTAGAGCCCGGCAAGGCGGAATTGCGCCGGCGCAAGACCGCCCTTGGCGGCGCGCTCGAACCAGCGCGCGGCTTCCGCATCGTTTTGCGGAACCCCGCGGCCTTCGGCGAAGCGCATGGCCACCTCGTAAGCGGCCGACGCGTCGCCGGCGAGCGCCGCCGCGCGCAGCGCCGGCCCGCCGATTGTCGCCGGCAGCTTGTCGCCGAGTGCCGCGGTCGTCGGCGCCGACGCCGGCGCGGTGCCGTGACGCGCCGAGGGCGGCAGCGAGCCGGTGATGTCCGGCATGGCCCACAATGCCGCTTCATCGACAGTTCCGCCGACCGTTGCCGTGCCGTCGGCAGGAGGCATGCTCGACATTGTCGCGGACGGCGCAGCGGTATCGTTCAGCAGCGACTGCTGTCCGGGTTTGGCGCTAATGGTCCCGCCCGGTATCGCGCTCGGCGGTTGCGTCGCCTCCGGCTTCGGCGCCTTCATCGGATTCTTGTCAGGCAGCGCACCGGCTTGCGGCGTTGCTTTTTGCGGCGCAAGTGGCGCGACCGAACCGCCATCGTCGAACCACCGTGAGGCCACGTGGTAACAGCCGACGACGAGGAAGACGACGGCTCCGGCGACGATCAGCGTGCGCAGCCGCTCCGTCAGCTTCTTTGGCGGTGCGCCGGCCGCGGCGCCCGTGGCTCCCGGTTGCTGATTAAGCGAAGCCGCCGCGGCGGCCTGCGCGGCGCGGCGCGCGGCGGCGATGAAATCAGGTTTCCCGCCAGGGTCGGGGATCACGGGCGGCGTGGAGCCGACCGCGGCCTCCGAGGCGGCGATCCGATCGGCGGCTGAAGGCGGCTGGCGCGGGCGCGTCGCGGTGAAACCGGGCTCCAGCGGATGATCGGGCGGTAAACTGGGGTCGAGCGGCGGCCGTACCGCAGGGAGGAGCGGCGCCGCGGCCTCGACTGGGGCCGGCTCAGACGCGGCGGAAGGCGGAGCGCCCGCCGGCGGCTCCGCGGGTGCGGCCGTCGTTTTGTCGATGCGCATGCCGCTTTCGATCATGGCAAGGCGATCGACGACGTGCTGCACCGTATCCTGGACGGTCTCGAGTGAATCCTGGGTGCGGCGTTCCGCTTGTTTGATTTCGGCGACCTCGCGCTCGATCACATCGACGGCAACGGGGCTGATATTTGCGCCCTCGGCCGCGCCGTTGGCGCCGCCGCGCAATTGCTCGATATGCACCAAAAGATCGGCAAGCCCACGCTCTACGCCTTCAAGTGGGCCGAGACGCGCGTCGGAAGCGTCAAGCCGCTTGACCAACATGGTGATGCGGTCCTCGAGATGGGCGAGCGCCGCATGATCGGTATGGGTGAGTTGCACCCATTCGAGCTTGTCGATCAGGCCGGAAAGAAGCTTCTCGAACTCCTTGGGCAGGGCGTGACCCGCTTCGGTCGACGCATTGAGCGCGCTCGTGAGCGCGTCCATGCGGCTCTCAAGCGTAGCGACGGCC
>JASHPW010000082.1 GCA_030037895.1 Xanthobacteraceae bacterium
GTTCGCTGCTCGACCTGCTATTCCGATCGCAGAATTGACGCGGCCCGGGGCGGCGCCATGATCATCTCGCGCGGCGTCTGCCCGCTTTCACCGTGGCCGGCGGTCCGCGTTCGATAATGGTCGAGCACGAACAGCCGTATCGCCGAGGACAGATTGCCATGATGGCGTTCGGAATCGATCGCCGCGACAAGATCCGACAAGGTCATGCGCCGGCCGACTGCGATGTCCTTCAAACCGCTCCAGAACGCGTCCTCGAGACTGACGCTCGTCTTGTGGCCGGCGATGACGATGGAACGTTTGACGACCGGCGATTTCATGGCTCGTCTCCCGTTTCGATCCGGTGTTGGTCGAGATTTTTCCGCGCTTTGTCGCGCCGCGACAGCTCCAGGATTCGCTCCGCCTTGGTGCGGCCGTGCGCCAGCCGGTTCGACGCGGCCGCTCGCTCGGCTTGGCGCCGCTTGGCCCGCTTACGCGCGGTGCGAAGATTGACGAGGTCGCCCATGCACGGCTCGGCGACAACCAAGACGCGGCTTCGCCCTTCCCGGCCTCTTCGTCCGGAAGAATTGCGCCGACACGGTGACGCTGGATGGCGGGACACGATATCGTTATCGAAAATCCCGGTCGCTCTGCCGAGCGTGCAACTTATAGTATGGCCGTGGCCGTAACTCTTCAGGTTTTCTTACGGAATCGATCGAGCCGCACGACTTCGCCGCCCGGACCGCTATCAGGCTCCGAAGCGGCCGGTGCTGGAGCGGCAGCGGGGGAGGGAGCCGGCAAAGATTCCGGCTTGGTCTCGGCGAGGGGCGGCCGGGCCGCCGGACCGGTCGATGGTTCGGCCGTCCGCGCCGGAGCGTTCGCATCGCCTGCCGTGGCCGCCTCGATGGTTTCGAATTGAAAGCCGAACTGCACCGCGGGGTCGTAGAAGGCCATTATCGATTCGAAAGGCACCGCCACGCGCTCGGGAACGCCGCCGAACGACAGGCCGACTTCGAACTCCTGTTCGGTCACCGCCAGATCCCAGAACTGATGCTGCAGGACGATGGTCATCTCCCGGGGATATTGCGCGCGCATGCGCTCCGACAGCCGCACGCCGGACGCCGCGGTGTTGAAGGTGATCTTGAAGTGATGCTCGCCCGGCAGGCCCTTTTCGGCCACGTCAGCGAGGACGGTGCGCACCACCCCGCGCAAGGCCGCCTGCGCGAGGATGTCGTAGCGAATGTGGTCGGTGGGCATGGCCGAAGGACGGATGACGGAGGACAGATAGGGCGGTGAATCATAGAGGTCCAGACCGATTCTGTCCTCCGTCATCTATCCTCCGTCCTCTGAGAAAGTGGAGGCTTCTGTTGCCAGGTGCCTCCGAACCCCGCCTGACGCTGCTAGGACGCCAGGGCTTCAGATCGGTCTTTCAAGCCGCATTACGCAGCCAGAGCAACCGGAGCATAGTTGTCGTTGGCAACTATGAATTTGGCCCGATAACGGCGGAACCATGCCGAGCAAAAGCGCGCCCTTTACGCCCTCGTCGATCCTATTTCGACCCCATATCGGACGGAGAACAGTGGGCGGAGGACAGATTACACGCGCTCGCGAAAGCCGTGTCTGTTCATCTGTCGTCCGTCATCCGTCATCCGTCCTCTGAATGGTGGAGTCGCCGGGTACTGCCCCCGGGTCCGAAAGGTTTATTACGACGGCCATTTATCGCCATAGCCGGCCTGCGCCGGCAGCGGAAATATAAGCGCGAAAGGTTGACGAAAAAAGAGGGATTGGCGGACCGCGAACGGCAAGCAGCCGGAATAGCGAAGAGCAAGCGGCGGTTAGGTTTTTTGCCCCAGGGGCTTTTTTTTCAGAGGCTACTGCAAGCTCAACGCCACGAAGCGGGTGTCGCCGTCGCCATTGGCGACGAGCAATACCGCCACCTTCTTGCCCTGCGCCTTGAGCGCGTCGATCCGGGTCTGCAACTCGGTCGGATTGCCGACGTCCTCGTATTGCACCTCGACGATGACGTCGCCGGGCGCGAGGCGCTTGTCCGGCGGAGCCGAAGCCACGTCCGGATCGACGCCGGTGACGACGACGCCTTTGACGTTGTCCCGGATTTTGAATTTTTTCCTCAAATCGTCGGACAGGCTGGAAAGCTCGAGCCCGAGCGTCTTCTGCACGACGGATTTTTCCGCCGGCGCCGTGTCCTTCTTGGCGGCAAGCTTTTCATTGTCCTCGAGCCGGCCGATCTTGACCTTATGGGTCTCTTCCTGGCCTTTGCGGATGACGACGACATCGACCTCCTTGCCGACCGGCGTATCGGCGACGATGCGCGGCAGGTCGCGCATTTCCTTCACGTCATGACCGTCGAATGTCACCACCACGTCGCCGGGCTCGATGCCGGCGGCCTTCGCCGGCCCCTTGTCGTCGACACCGGCGACGAGCGCGCCGCGCGCCGGCTTGATGTCGAGGCTTTCGGCGATGTCGTCGCTGACCTCCTGGATGCGCACGCCGAGCCAGCCGCGCCTCGCCTCGCCATATTGGCGCAACTGATTGATGATGGGGACCGCGCTATCGGAGGGGACGGCAAAGCCGATGCCGATCGAGCCACCCGAGGGCGAGATGATCGCGGTATTGACGCCGACGACTTCGCCGTCGAGGTTGAACAGCGGCCCGCCGGAATTGCCGCGATTGATGGCGGCGTCGGTCTGGATGTAATTGTCGTAGGGACCCGAGTTGATGTCGCGGTTGCGCGCCGAAACGATGCCCGCGGTCACCGTGCCGCCGAGGCTGAACGGGTTGCCGATGGCGATGACCCATTCGCCCAGCCTGAGCTTGTCGGAATCGCCGAACTTCACCGCCTTGAGCGGCTTGTCGGGATGCACCCGCAGCAGCGCGAGATCGCTCTTGCTGTCCTTGCCGACGATTTCGGCGGTGAGCTTGGTGCCGTCGTTGAGGATCACGTTGATCTCGTCGGCGTCGGCGATGACGTGGTTGTTGGTGACGACGAGGCCGGACGGATCGATGATGAAGCCGGAACCGAGCGAGTTGATCCGGCGCAGGGCGTGATCGGAGTCGCCCGGACCGCGACGGTTCTTGAAGAATTCATCGAAAAACTCCTGCATCGACGAGCCCGGCGGCAGGTCGGGAAGGTCGTTCAGTCGCGCCTCGACCTTCTGCGACGTGGAGATGTTGACCACCGCGTCGATGACCTGCTCGGCGACGTCGGCGATGTTCTCCGGTCCTCTTGCGGCCGCAGGCCACCCCGGCAGGATCATGATCGCTGCCGCAAGCGCGGTAATCGCCGCGCCGTGCCGCAGCAAACGGAAGAGATGGCGAGACATGAAGGTCGGTGCTCCGCAAAGAGTGAGTGGTGAAAAGGTGCCCCGGTCCCGCTCCGGACGCAAGGGTCTAGTGGAGCGCGTCGACACTTAGAAGCCCGATTGGGGCGGAAACGGGACTGATGCTGATAGTTAACTGATGCTGACGATTATCAGTGCTGATTCATTTTCTTCATTTCCGTCGCCGCGCGCGGCCAGCTTCAGGATGACGGACACTGTTCGTGCCGGGCCGGTCAGCCGCGCGCCAGCCAGACGATGAGCACGCCGACCGCTGCCGAAAGGAGGCCGGCGACGCGCAACCGGCCGTCGGGAAATTCGAGGGCGGCGGCCATGGCGCGTTTGGCGCCGAGCGGGAAGGCGGCGAAAATAATGCCCTCGATCGCGAAGAACAGGCCGATCGCGGCGAGGAAGTCGGACATGAACGGCGGGACCCGATGCGCTCTGGCGTAAAGCCTGTTGCAAAATCCTATTTCGCGTTCGGCGGTTTGGCCGGGTCCGACGCTTGCGGGCCGGGCGGCGGATTGGGCGCGGCCGTATTATCGCCACGCTCCGGCGGGCGCTGGCCGGACGGCGCGGAGAAATAACGGAAGAAATCCGAATCCGGCCGCAGCACCAGCCGGGTGTCGCCGCGCTGCAGGCTCTTTTCATATGCTTGCATGGAGCGGTAGAAGGCGAAGAAGTCCGGATCGCGGTTATAGGCATCGGCGAAGATGCGGTTCCTTTCGCCGTCGCCCTGGCCGCGGATCTTCTCGGCCTGCGAATTGGCGTTGGCGATGATCACGGTCACGTCGCGGTCGGCCTTGGCGCGGATCTCCTGGCTCTTCTGGCTGCCCTGGGCGCGGAACTCGGCCGCTTCGCGCTGCCGCTCGGTCTGCATGCGTTGATAGACCGCCTGGCTGTTCTGGTCCGGCAGGTCGGCGCGGCGGATGCGCGCGTCGATCACATGGATGCCGAATGGCCGCGCGTCGTGATCGAGCTGATCGCGCATTTTCGCCATCAGCTCCTCGCGCTTGTCGCGCACCACGTCGGAGAGGGTGGCGGCGCCGAGCACGCGGCGCAGCGACGAGTTGAGCAGGATGGCAAGTCGCGAACTGGCGCCGATTGGACCGACGGTCTGATAAAACTTGAGCGGATCGGTGATGCGGTAGCGGGCGAAGGCATCGACCACCAGACGCTCGCCGGCTTGGTCGGCGCCGGTCTTATAATTGTCCTGGCTCGAGGCGATCACCTCCTGCGCCGGCGACTCGATGTTGAGGATGCGCTTGTCGATATAGATCACGCTGTCGATGAACGGCACCTTGACGTTGAGTCCCGGCGCGGTGATGACGCGCACCGGCTCGCCGAGCCGTACCACCAGGGCCTGTTGGGTCTGGCTCACGGTGAACAAGGTGCCGTAGCCGACGATGGCGACGATCAGCAGCAGAACGGCCAACGCGCCGCCGGCAAGGCTCAGCCTCATCGGTTGCCTCCGGACGAAGTGGCGCCGGTCGCCGGCGCCGGCGATTGGCGTGGCCGATTGATCTCGTTGAGCGGCAGGTAGGGCACGACGCCCGGGCCGGGCTGCTGCCCGGTGTCAATGATCGTCTTGTCGCTGCCGGCGAGGACGCGTTCCATGGTCTCAAGGTATATGCGCTCGCGGGTGACGTCGGGCGCTTTCTTGTACTGCTCGTACACCTGCAGGAAGCGCGAGGTTTGGCCCTTGGCTTCGGCGACGGTCTGCTCGCGATAGGCTTCGGCGTCCTGGATGATCTTGGCGGCGCGGCCGCGGGCCTCCGGTACGACGCGATTGGCGTAGGTCTCCGCTTCGTTCTGCGCGCGCTCGAGATCGGAGCGCGCCGCTTGCACGTCGCGGAAGGAGTCGATGACCTGGCTGGGCGGGTCGACTTTTTGCAGTTGCACCTCCTGAACGAGAATGCCGGCGCCGTAATCGTCGAGGATCCTCTGCATCAATTCCTGCACCGCAGTCTCGATGGTTTGCCGCGCGCCGGTCAGGACCGGCTGGATGTTCGAGCGCCCGATCACCTCGCGCATCGCGCTTTCGGCCACGGCTTTGACGGTGCTTTCGGGACCTTGGACGTTGAAGAGGTAATCGCCGACGCGGTTCGGCTTGACCTTCCACAGCACCGAGAAATCGACGTCGACAATGTTCTCGTCGCCGGTGAGCATCAAGCTTTCCTCGGGTACGTCGCGCACGGCGGCGCCGCGGCGCATGTCTTCAACCGGGCGCATGCCGATGTCGATCTTGTTGACGCGCAGCGCCTGCGGCGTGAGCGCGGTCTCGATCGGATAGGGCAGGTGATAATTGAGGCCCGGTTGCACCTCGCGCACGAACCGGCCGAAGCGCAGCACCACGCCGAGCTCGTCGGGCTCGACGCGGAAGAAGCCGGAAAAGCCCCAGAGCACGACGACCGCGAGCGCAATCAGCGCCACGCCGCGGCCGCCGAGATTGCTCGGCAGCACCGAGCGCAATTTGTCCTGGCTCCGGCGCAGGAATTCTTCGAGATCGGGCGGCCGCGGCCCTCCGGGTGACTGCGGCCCCGAGCCCCAGGGTCCTCGCGACCCGGAACCCCAGGGGCCGCCGCCGCCGGATTGGTTGCTCCACGGCATCAAATCTCTCCTCAACGCCAGCTTTAAGCCGCCGGCCCGGTTGGGCGGGTTATAGGGGAGCGCGGCGCCCCTTACAACGCGCAGTTATGCCGCGCCCGGTGCGGCCTCAATTGCGCGCTCGTAGGTCACGAAAGCGAAAGGCGCCTCGTCTTCGGCCTGCGGCTCATGCTCGCTGCGCGCGGTTTCCCGCCACAGCGTCGGATCGATCACCGGGAAACGGGCGTCGCCTTCGACGCGCTTATGCACGCGGGTGATGACGAGACGCGTCGCCAGCGGCAAAGCCTGGGCGTAAATGTCGGCGCCGCCGGCAATGACGATGGCGTCCGCGGCCCGGCGCAGCGCGTCGCCGCGCGCCGCCGCCATTGCGGCGTCGAGGCCGGGCGCGACGACAATGCCCGGCGCCGCGAAGGCGCGGTCGCGGCTCATCACGATCACGGTGCGGCCTTTGAGCGGACGCGCGAGGGTCAGAAAGGTCTTGCGCCCGAAGATGACCGGCTTGCCCAGGGTCAGCGCGCGGAAATGCTGCAGGTCCGACTTGAGCCGCCATGGCAGCGCATTGTCGCGGCCGATCACGCCGTTCTCGGATATCGCGGCGAGGAGGAGGACGTGCATTCTCGTTGTTTGATTCGTCATTCCGG
>JASHPW010000008.1 GCA_030037895.1 Xanthobacteraceae bacterium
GTCGCCCCGCCCCGGGCAAAGCCGGCGACGCCGCCGTCGCCCTGACCGGAAATCTTGTATCCGTTCGGCGGATCGAGATCGGAGAGGGTCACTTTGCCTTTGAACGTCGCCTTGACCGGTCCGATTCTGGTCGTGGCCACCGCCTGGAACTCGGTATCCGACAATTTGTCGAGCTGCTCGCAGCCGGGAATGCAGGCCTTGAGCGTCGCCGGATCGTTGAGCTTCTCCCACACGGTCTCCCGCGGGACCGCAAGCTGATATTCGCCGCTCATCGTCATCGCCATTTGCCGTCACTCCCGGCTGCCCGCTACAACCTTTCGCTTACCGCCTCGCGCGGCGGCTGGAAAGGCCGTTGTCGCCGGCTGCCGGCTGCCGGCCCGCGCGCAGGACGGCCGCACGCCGAAGCGATCCTGGAGCGAAGGACGTTGTGGCGGCCTGGTATTTTGTGATTGGCTCACGGGTGACGCCCCAACGCATGGGAGGCCTTCATGAGCGGCGGTCATCCGGTGACCAAGGATCTTGGCGCCGTCTTCGATGCCCACGTCAAAGCGGAGTTCGTCGATATGGAGGTTGCCGCCGCGATGGCGACGATGACGGCGGAACCCTACGTCACGCATGTTCCAACCCTGACGGGCGGCACCGGCCGCGCGCAGGTGGAGCAGTTCTATCGCGACTATTTCGTCGGCCATTGGCCGCACGACGTCGACGTGAAGCCGCTGTCGCGCACCGTCGGAGAGAACCGCGTCGTCGACGAGCTGATCGTCAGCTTCACCCATGACCGGGAAATCCCGGCCTATCTGCCGGGTGTAGCGCCGACCGGCCGCAAAGTGACGCTGCCGCATGTCGTGGTCATGGGCTTCGACGACGGCGGCCGCATCGCTTACGAACACATCTATTGGGATCAGGCGGCGCTCCTGGTCCAGATCGGATTGCTCGATCCGGCGCTCCTTCCGGTCTCGGGCGCCGAACAGGCAAAGCGCCTGCTGGACCCGACACGGCCCGCCAACGAAATAATCGACCGGAGGCGTCCCCCTGCCCGATCTGTTTAACCGAGCCGCCACTTTATAGTGAGTTGCGGCCCGGCAAAGGGAAAGACAAAAAGACCAATGCCCGATATCACCACCGACGACGGCTGCACGATCCATGTGGAGGCCGAAGGGCGGCCGCACGCTCCGGTTCTGATGCTGTCGAATTCGCTCGGCACCGATCTCTCCATGTGGGACGACCAGGTCGCGCCGTTCACGCGCCACTTCCGCCTCGTGCGCTACGATCGTCGCGGCCACGGTCGGTCGGGTGTGCCGCAAGGGCCCTATACGATGGCGCGGCTCGGCCGCGACGTGCTCGCGGTGCTCGACGGGCTCGGCGTCGACAAGATCAATTGGTGCGGCTTGTCGATCGGCGGCATGGTCGGCCAATGGCTCGGCGCCAACGCCGCGCACCGTATCGACAAGCTCATTCTCTCCAACACCGCCTGCTATTATCCCGACAAGGCGTTCTGGAACGGCCGCCTCAAGACGGTGCGCGAAAAAGGATTGGCGGGCATCGTCGACGCCAACATGGAGCGCTGGTTCACCAAAGGATTCCGCGAACGGGCGCCGCAGGCGATCGAACGGATGCGGCAGAGGTTTCTCGCGACCAATCCCGACGGCTATTGCGGCTGCGGCGAGGCGATCCGCGATATGGATCTGCGCCCGCTGTTGGCGAAGATTACCGCACCGACTCTGGTGATCGCGGGCCGGCACGACATCGCCACGCCGCTCGAGGGCAACGAGTTCATCCGGGCGCATATTCCCGGCGCCCGACTTGCCATGATCGACGCCGCGCATATTGCCAATGTCGAGCAGCCGCAGGCCTATGCCGACGCCGTGCTGGGATTTTTGCTTTCGTAGCTAAAGCGCGTCCAGGAAAAGTGGGAACCGGTTTTCCGTCCGGACGCGCGACAATACAAAAAGCTTAGAGCGGGATGACGGTGTGAAGAGAAGTCATCCCGCTCTAGCGGTCCGGTTCCAACATTCGCATCCGGGTTCCACAGACTCTTATGCGAATGTTGGAATCAAGAAACGATTCCGGCCGCAAATACCAATTTTTCGGCAGGCCCCCGCCCCGCCTGCGCCGTCTTTATATTTTCCCGTCCAACCGCTTATGCGCCTTTATGAGAATGAGGCGAGGTTCATCTCGAATTTTTATGCGGTCATGAGCAGATTCGGCTCAGCCAAAGCCAGGCAGGACCGCCTTGATCATCCGACAGTTAAGACAACACAAGTTTGCGGCCACGCGGTTTTCCGCTTCGAAGCATGGCGCGACGGCTGCGCGAGAGCACGCGCCGCATGCGGCCGGCAAGCCCCGCCTTCAGGGCCAGATTGCACAGCTACCATCGCGGCCCGACCACACGGCTCTGAGCGAGTCAATTCCGCTGTTCTTTATAGGTCGCAACCAAAGCGGATTTTGGGTCGCGCTCGAAGCAGAACGACGCATCGGCGGAGTTTTTCTATTCAAAGCTTCGGCGATCCGTTTTGCCCGTAAGCAAAGCGCACCGGGAGGCTGTGCCACGATGCTCGTCGAGCAAACGATTGAGATCGACCTTCCGCAACAAGGCAACTGCCTTATTGCACCGATCATGACAACAATGAACGTCATAAAGTGCGGCGCGTCGTTGGTGGCGACCTTCATCGGAATGGCGATCACGGAGTGGCGCAGGCCCGGCTCGCGGATTTCACGCACGGCGGCGAGCAAGCCTCCGTCGTGCTTGCGGCGGCCGGTCGGGAGATGACGCCACGGCCCGCCTCTGACGAATTGTGCCGCGGCGATAGTCGGGAGAATCGAGGGTGCCGGGGATCGCCTGCCATGAGTGAGCCGGCGTCGCGCAAAGGGACAATTCATCGATTGGGCCCACAAAATGGTTCAGTTTCCGACCCATCGGCAATCGAAGAAGCGCGTCGAATAACAGAGTGGCTGCTGGCAATTCTCCGTTTCGCCGTCACACTTGAGCGGTGTGATCGAGCAGCCCTGATGAGCTTGGCGGCAGGGATGGACCGCCTAGGATCGCGGACGACCAAATCGGCATTTAGCTATTTCACCAGAACAAGCGCAAAGCTCTGCGACTGTATTGTTGCAAAGCATGGCTCCGATAAATTGGCGGACCTCCGCCTTCATATCGAAAGGGTTGATGACCTTCGATTACGTCGAGCCCTTGAAGGAGCGCTGTTCGCGAAACTTGGTAAATCGGCGCGTTCCAGACGGCCGGATCGAGCGTATCTGTGGAAAGATCTGGCGGCAAAATAGTTACTTCCCGTCTCATGAGGCAAATCTACCCGCCGCGCTTATCGCGAAACTCGTGCGGCGTGGAGCCGGTCTGCTTGCGGAAAAAACGGGCGAAGTGCGAAGGATCGGCGAAAGCAAGCTCCGTGGCGATGTCCTGGATCGGCTGCGGGGTGAAGACGAGCTGGCGCTTGGCTTCGGTGAGCAAGCGCTGGCGGATGAGGTGGCCGGCGGTGACGCCGGTTGCGCGTTTGACGTGGTCGTTGAGTCGGTCGACCGTCATTGCGAGCTTGTCGGCATAGAAGCCGAGTTGATGTTCGGTGCGAAAGAATTCCTCGACCAGCGCCCGGAGCCGCACGACGGTGGCATCGGCCGGCTCAAGGGTGACGCTGCCCGTGCGCGCGCGGCTCGCAGCGAGCCGCACCACGTCGATGGCGACCAGGGCGAGCAGGCCGCGCATCGCCAATCGATAGCCGTCGCGCGCCAGGCTGCCCTCTTCGAACAGCTCGGCGCACAGCGCCGATAGGCGCCGGCGCTCGGCCTCCTCGCCGATCGGCACGATCGGTTGCGCGGTGAGCGCGCGCAACCGGGAGAGCGGTTCGCCGGCGCGGTCGGCGAGCGCGCCAGCCACGTCCTCGGTGAAGGTCAATACCCAGCCGTCGGTGACCTTCGGCTCGAAACGGAATCCGTGGGCGATGGTCGCCGGGACGACGATTGCGGCGGGCGCGGCGAACGCCAGCCGCGCCGCGTCAAACGTCATCTCGCCGCCGCCGCGTTCGATCAGCAGAATCTGAACCAGGTTGCGATGGCGATGCGCGCGAATGGTCCAGTCATGGATGGAAGACCGCGAGACGATGGTCTCGACATGGAGGAAGTCGAACGCCTGATCGTCCGGCGGATCCCCGTAGAGATGGAACAACGGCAGCGGGTTGGCCATGGCCCAAGCATAGGCCCATTGCGCCGAAGAAAAAAACCGCGGCGGCCACGCACTACCGGCTTTGCACAAGGCGGCGGCCCGCCTGAAAGCGGGCTGCCGCCTTCCAACACGTCAGCGGTTAAACCCGCGCTGCTGTTGGCCGCGGTGCTCGCCGCTTTGGCCGGGCTTGGTCTGGCCGCTTTGCTGTTCGTCAAGCTTCTGCTGGCCGCCGCCTTGATGCTGCTGGCCGGGCTTCTGCTGGCCGCCTCCGTGCTGCGGGTTGCCCTGCTGCTGATCGCGACGGGGGTTCTGCTGTTCGTTCGCCATCGGACGTTCTCCAATCGTTTCGAGGGGGTTGGCACCATGCCCCCGGCCGCCGGGACAACCCCCGAAGCCCGCTCCGGTTCCTCGTTGCCGGGCGCAAATTGCATCCAACGCTTTGAAATCTCATGAAAAATAGATCAGGCCGTCGCCCACGGCCGTGGCCGCATGGCGTTTGCCGCACGGGAACGCCCCTGTTAAGACGCTGTTGCGGAATCGGAGGCGGCGGACGCATGGAATACTTCGTCCAGCAGCTCATCAACGGCATCACGCTCGGTTCGATCTACGGCCTGATCGCCATCGGCTACACGATGGTCTACGGCATCATCGGCATGATCAATTTCGCCCACGGCGACATTTTCATGGTCGGCGCGTTCACCGCGTTGATCGCCTTCCTCGTGCTCGTCGCCTTGGGCGTGAGCGCCGTGCCGCTCGCCCTGTTCATCGTGCTTCTTGTCTCCATGGCGCTCACCGCGCTCTACGGCTGGACCGTCGAGCGCATCGCCTACCGGCCGCTGCGGCAGTCGTCGCGGCTGGCGCCGCTCATCTCCGCGATCGGCATGTCGATCATCCTGCAGAACTACGTGCAGGTCGCCCAGGGTGCGCGGGTCAAGCCGTTGCCGCCGCTCGTCAGCGGCGGCTACACGCTGCTGCATGGAAACGATTTCGCCGTGCGGCTGTCCAACATTCAGATCGTCGTGGTGGTCACCACGTTCGCGCTGATGGCCGGCTTCTCCTTCCTCGTCGCGCGCACCCGGCTCGGCCGCAACATGCGCGCCTGCGAGCAGGATTTGAAGATGGCGGCGCTGCTCGGCATCGACGTCGACCGCACCATCTCGCTCACCTTCGTGATCGGCGCGGCGCTCGCGGCGGTCGCCGGACTGATGTTCCTGCTCTACTACGGCGTCGTCGATTTCTTCATCGGCTTTCTTGCCGGCGTGAAGGCATTCACCGCCGCCGTCCTTGGCGGCATCGGCTCGCTGCCCGGGGCGATGCTCGGCGGCATCCTGATCGGCCTCATCGAGACGCTGTGGTCCGCCTATTTCTCCATCGAGTACAAGGACGTCGCCGCATTCGCGATCCTCATCATCGTGCTCATCTTCCTGCCGACGGGCATTCTGGGCCGGCCGGAGGTCGAGAAGGTGTGAGCGAGCGGGCGCCGCGCGTGCCGCGTGAGAGCGGACGCTTCAACCCGCGTGAGGTCCTCGCCGCGGCGAAGGAAGCGGCCGTCGCCGCGCTGGTGGCGCTCGGTCTGTTCGTGCTCTTGATCGGCGTCCGCACCGACCAGGGACCGACCGGGGCGCTGGTGATCAGGACGCGCTTCGGCGCACTCGCTGCAATCGTGGCTGCGGTCTTTGTCGGCAGGCTTGTGCTGGCGCTCGCCCGGCACGACGCGCGCCTGTCGATCGGTCGCCTGGCGCCGGCGGCGCTGCGGGCGGCTCTCTCGGGCCTCGGCATCTATGCCGCAGCCGCCTTTCTCGCTTTCGCGCTCATCGTTCCGATCGTCTTCTACACCGACCGCTATCTGCTCGATCTCGCCATTCTCATCGTCACCTATACGATGCTCGGCTTCGGCCTCAACATCGTGGTCGGGCTCGCCGGCCTGCTCGATCTCGGCTACGTCGCCTTCTACGCGGTCGGCGCCTATTCCTACGCGCTGATCGCGCAGCATTTCGGGCTCTCGTTCTGGATCTGCCTGCCGCTCGCCGGCATTCTCGCCGCCTTCGCCGGTCTCATCCTCGGCTTTCCGGTGTTGCGGCTGCGCGGCGATTATCTCGCCATCGTCACGCTCGGCTTCGGCGAAATCATCCGCCTCATCCTGCTCAACTGGCAGGATCTGACCGGCGGACCGAATGGCATTTCCGAAATTGCGCGGCCCTCGTTTTTCGGCCTGCCCTTCAACTCGACCGCCCACGGCTTTGCCGCGACCTTCGGGCTCACCTATTCGCCGACGCACCGCATCGTGTTCCTCTATTACATTATTCTCGCGCTCGCGCTCATAACCAACTGGGTGACGCTGCGGCTGCGGCGGCTGCCCATCGGCCGCGCCTGGGAGGCGCTGCGCGAGGACGAGATCGCCTGCCGCGCGCTCGGCATCAACACCACCACGACCAAGCTCACCGCCTTCGCCATGGGCGCGATGTTCGGCGGCTTTGCCGGCGCCTTCTTTGCCACGCGGCAAGGCTTCATCAGCCCGGAATCCTTCACCTTCGGCGAATCGGCCCTGGTGCTGACGATCGTCGTCCTCGGCGGCAGGGGCTCGCAGCTCGGCGTCGCCGTCGCCGCCACCGTGATGCTCGGCGGCTTCGAATTCTTCCGCGAGTTCGAGCAGTACCGCATGCTGGTGTTCGGCGCCGCCATGGTCGCGATCGTGATCTATCGGCCGCGCGGCCTGGTGGCGACGCGCACGCCCTCGGTATCACTTGGCGCGCGCACGGATATCCCGGCCGCGATCGCGGGCGGCGCGCGCACGGAGACGCCGGCATGAGCGCGGCGCAAATCCTCAACGTCGAGCACCTGACCATGCGCTTCGGCGGGCTCGTCGCCGTCAGCGCTCTCTCCTTTTCCGCGCGCGTGCATGAGATCACGGCGCTGATCGGGCCGAACGGCGCTGGCAAGACGACGCTGTTCAACTGCATCACCGGTTTCTACAAGCCGACGGTCGGCAGATTGCAGCTCACCCATCCGGACGGCTCTTCGTTCCTGCTCGAGCGCCTGCCCGAATTCCGCATCGCGCGGGAGGCGCGCGTCGCCCGCACGTTCCAGAATGTGCGGCTGTTCGCCGGCATGACGCTGCTGGAGAATCTCCTGGTCGCCCAGCACAACGCGCTCATGCTCGCCTCCGGCTTTACCGTGCTCGGCCTGTTCGGCTCGCGCGCCTATGCCCGCGCCGAGGCCCGCGCCATCGACAAGGCGCGCTACTGGCTCGACCGCATCGGCCTCGCCGCGCGCGCCGACGACCCCGCCGGGGCGCTGCCTTACGGCGCGCAGCGCCGGCTCGAAATCGCCCGCGCGCTGTGCACCGATCCGGTGCTGCTTTGCCTTGACGAGCCCGCCGCCGGCCTCAACAATCGCGAGAGCGCCGAGCTTAACCTCCTCCTGCGCGCGATCCGCGACGAGCATGGCACGTCCATCCTGTTGATCGAGCACGACATGGGCGTGGTGATGGAGATTTCCGACCACATCGTCGTGCTCGATTACGGCGTGAAGATCGCCGACGGCGCGCCCGCCGAGGTGCGCAACGACGCCAAGGTGATCGCCGCCTATCTCGGCGTCGCCGACGCGGAGGTGGAACACGCCGAAGCGGAGGCCGCGCCGTGAGCGGGACCGGCGAAGCGCTGCTCACGCTGCGCGGGGTGAAGACCTATTACGGCAACGTCATCGCGCTCAAGGGCGTCGACGTCGACGTCAACGAAGGCGAGATCGTCGCCCTCATCGGCGCCAACGGCGCCGGCAAATCGACGCTGATGATGACGGTGTTCGGCGATCCGCGCGCGCAAGAGGGCGAGATCCGCTTCGCCGGCCGCGACATCACCGCGCTGCCGACCCACGAGATCGCCAAGCTCCGCATCGCGCAATCCCCCGAAGGCCGGCGCATTTTCTCGCGCATGACGGTGATGGAGAACCTGCAGATCGGCGCCACGGTGGGCGACGCGGCGGATTTCGAATCCGACCTCGAGCGCGTGTTCGCGCTGTTCCCGCGCCTGCGCGACCGCCGCAACCAGCGCGGCGGCACTTTGTCCGGCGGCGAGCAGCAAATGCTGGCGATCGGCCGCGCGCTGATGAGCCGGCCGCGGCTGATGTTGCTCGACGAGCCGTCGCTCGGCCTGGCGCCGCTGCTGGTGCAGCAGATCTTCGCAGCCATTCGCGCGCTCAACGAGCGCGACAAGCTCACCGTGTTCCTGGTCGAGCAGAACGCCTATCACGCGCTCAAGCTCGCGCACCGCGGCTACGTCATGGTCAACGGCGAGATCACGCTCGCCGGCAGCGGGCGCGAATTGCTGCAGCGGCCGGAAATCCGCGCCGCTTATCTCGAAGGCGGCGCAAGCTGACGGGATCGACATGGACAATCTCTATGCCGGCGAGCGCATCGCGCACGTTGTCCTGGTGACCGGAATCCTCGGCGGCGGCGCCGCCTGGCTCTTGGGCCGCGCCATCGCCAACACCTGGCGGCCGCCGTGGCAGGTCGGCATCGCCGCGCTCCTCCTCGGCGCCGCCGCGCGCTTCATCCATTTTGCGCTGTTCCGGGGCGAGCTTCTTTCCGCGCCCTCCTATTGCTGCGACACCCTGATCTTCCTGATCGTCGGGCTGTTCGCCTGGCGGGTGACGCGCGCAAGCCAGATGGTGCGGCAATATCCCTGGCTCTACGCGCGCGCCGGCCCGCTCGGCTGGCGCGAAATCGGGCGGGAAAACCGGCCGCAGCAGTGATAAATTCCAGCCCACGCAAACCTCACCGCCGGGAGCGGACATGACAGCCATGAACAAAGTGCGGCTCGGCATTTTTGCGCTGCTCTTCGGCCTCTTTGCCGGCCCGGCGATGGCGCGGGACATCACCGTTGCCACCGCCGGCCCGATGACCGGCGAATATGCGACGTTCGGCCGGCAGATGCGCAACGGGGCCGAACAGGCGATTGCCGATCTCAACGCCGCCGGCGGCGTTCTCGGACGCAAGCTCAAGCTCGAGGTCGGCGACGACGCCTGCGATCCCAAGCAGGCGCGCTCGGTTGCGGAGAAGCTTTCCGGGATGGGAGTGGCCGTGGTGGTCGGCCACTACTGCTCGTCATCCTCGATCCCGGCCTCGGATGCCTATCTCGACGGCGGCATTCTGCAGATCACGCCGGCTTCGACCAATCCGCTGTTCACTGATCGCGGCATGTGGAACACCTTCCGCACCTGCGGCCGCGATGATCAGCAGGGCGGCTTCGCCGCCCACTATCTGGCCAAGAATTTCAAGGGAAAAAATATCGCCATCCTCAACGACAAATCGACCTACGGGAAGGGCCTCGCCGATCAGGTCAAGAAAGCGCTCAATGCCGACGGCGTGCAGGAGAAGCTCGACGAGTCCTATAACCAGGGCGACAAGGACTTCACCGCGCTCGTCTCCAAGCTGAAGTTCAACGGCATCGATATCGTCTATGTCGGCGGCTATCACCAGGAAGCCGGCTTGATCGTGCGGCAGATGCGCGATCAGGGGCTCAAGACCATTCTGATGGCGGGCGACGCGCTCGCCGATCGCGAGTTTGCCTCGATCGCCGGCCCGGCGAGCGAAGGCGTCCTGTTCACCTTCGGCCCCGATCCGCGCAAGCGGCCGACGGCCGCGGCCATCGTCAAGGAGTTCCGCGCCAAGGGCATCGATCCCGAGGGCTACACGCTCTACACCTATGCCGCCTTCCAGGTGTGGACGCAGGCCGCGGCCAAGGCCGGCACGATCGATCCGCAAAAGGTCGCCGCCGCCATCCGCGCCGGTACATGGGACACGGTGCTCGGTCCGCTCTCCTTCAACAAGAAGGGCGACATTACCTCCATCGGCTGGGCCGTCTATCGCTGGGACAAGCACGGCAACTACGACGAGATCTCGGAAGCGGGGCGCAGTTGAGCCGGCGATCTTCGGGTGCCGCAGGCGGCGCGGGCGCCGCGTCCGCAACCGTCATCCGATCTTCCCCAGCACCGGGAATGTATCGAGGAGCCAGAAACTCGCCTGCGTGACCGCGCCGGTGAGGAATGCGACGCCGGTGAGGACGAGAAGGCCGCCCATCGCCTTCTCCACCAGGCCGAGATGGACGCGGAAGCGGGCGAGGAAAGCGGCGAACGGCTCGACCGCGAAGGCCGCCATGATGAAGGGAATGCCCAGACCGAGGGAATAGACCGCCAAGAGGCCGGCGCCTTTCGCCACGGTTTCCTCCGCCGCCGCCACCGCCAGGATGGCGGCGAGGATCGGCCCGATGCACGGCGTCCAGCCGAGCGCAAATGCAAGCCCCATCAGATAGGCGCCCCATAGGCCGACCGGCTTGGCGATGTCCAGGCGCTTTTGCCGCATCAACAGGCCGATCGGCGTGAGGCCGAGGAAATGCAGGCCCATGATGATGATGGCGACGCCGGCGAGGATCGCAAGCTCGCTTGAATAGGCGCGCAGCAAAGCGCCGATCGCGCTGGCGCTCGCTCCGAGCGCCACGAACACCGTGGAAAACCCGAGCACGAAGAGGAGCGCCGCCGCGAGCGTATCCCGCCGCACCCGCGGCTCGGCTTGCGCCTCGGCAAGGCGCTCGAGCGAGGTGCCGGTGAGATAGACCAGATAAGGCGGCACCAACGGCAGCACGCACGGCGACAGAAAGCTCAACATACCGGCGACGAGCGCGGCGGCGATGGTGACGTTCGGCATGGCGCACACATGCCCGGCCGGTGCGCGCGGCGCAAGCGCGACCGCGCCGCACCGCGCGGATGTGATCGGACGCTCATTCCGGGACGGCCCCCAGGGCCGGCCCCGGAATCCATCCCCGCTGTGCGGGAAAGACTCTCATGCTATCCGTGAACGTTTTGTGATTGGATTCCGGGCTCGCGCCTGCGGCGCGCCCGGGAATGACCGGAGTATGTCCTTGCGCAATCTCATCACCGACGTTGCCGGGGTCAGGATCGGCCATGCCGCGGACGCCCGGCTCGGGTCCGGCGCGACGGCGGTCGTGTTCGAGGCGCCGGCGGTCGCCTCGATCGACGTGCGCGGCGGCGGACCGGGCACGCGCGAGACCGCCTTGCTCGATCCGGCGCAAACCGTCGAGGGTATCGACGCGATCGTGCTCGCCGGCGGCTCCGCCTTCGGCCTCGATGCCGCTTCCGGCGTGCAAGCCTGGCTGAAGGAGCAGGGCCGCGGCTTCCCGGTGCGCTCGGCGCGCGTGCCGATCGTGCCGGCGGCGATCCTGTTCGATCTCCTGAGCGGCGGCGACAAGGACTGGGGTCGCTTCCCGCCCTATCGTGAGCTTGGCTATGCCGCGGCGGCGACCGCGGCGGTCGATTTCACGCTCGGCAGCGTCGGCGCCGGCACCGGCGCGACTACGGTCAATTGCAAGGGCGGCATCGGCTCCGCCTCGGCGCGGGGCGCCGACGGCCATGTCGTCGGCGCGCTCGCCGCCGTGAACGCCGCCGGCAGCGTCCTCGTCGATCGCGGCCCCTGGTTCTGGGCGGCGCCGTGCGAGCGCGACGGTGAGTTCGGCGGACGCGGATTCCCGCCGGCTTTTGCCGAGAGCGCATTCGAACCGCGCACCAAGGGCCATGCGCGCGCCAGCACCACGCTCGTGGTCGTGGCGACCGACGCCATATTAACCAAGGCGCAGGCGAAGCGTCTCGCGGTCATGGCGCAAGCCGGCCTCGCGCGCGCCATTTACCCTGTTCATACGCCGCTCGACGGCGACGTGGTGTTTGCCGCCTCGACCGGCCGCCGGCCGCTTGGCGATCCGTTGTTGGCGCTGACCGAGCTTGGCGCGCTGGCGGGAAACGTCGTGGCGCGGGCGATCGCGCGCGGCGTTTTCACCGCCACGGCGCTTCCCTTTCTCGGCGCACCGGCGAGCTGGAAGGATCAATTCGACCGCTGAGGGGAGCGACCGGCTTATCGTGGTGCCGCGCAGCGTGCCGCGGAAACCACAATCCGCATCTTTCACCGGGCGGGCCGTGCTTTTCGTTGACTCACCGCCTGATTGCGCCTTGACTTTGGATCGGCTGCAATTCCCGAGCGGTGGAGGGTGCGATGCGGGTGGTCGTCGTTGTGATCGCCGTTTTGGTAACCTTGGGTCTCGCGGCGTTCGGTGTGGTCGCATCGCAGAAAGCGATATTGTCGTCCTTGCACGCAGCTCCGGTGGCGCGTGTCGCAGCCAACGATCCGGGCCCGGCTGCTGTCCCGACCCATCCGGCCGTCGTCCGCCTCGCCGACGCCGCGCCGACGATCGACGTCTCGCCCGCTCCGGCGCCCGGCGGACGCATTTCCGATCCACCGGCGCGCCTGGCGCAGAACAATATCACCGCCTCGGCGGTCGCGACGGCGCCCCCCGCGCGAGCCGGTGCGGCCGCCCCGCCCAGCACCATCGCGGCCTGCGACAAACCCGGCGGCATGGGCCTTTCGCGCATCGTCCAGATCGACACGACCGGCGGCCCCGGTTTCGGCTTCGAGCACTTCAAGCAGTATGATTTCCTAAGCGATAAGGAAATCGTGCTGACCTTCGACGATGGGCCCTGGCCGAACAACACGCGCGCCGTGCTCAAGGCGCTCGCCGACAATTGTCTCAAGGCGACGTTCTTCGAGATCGGCGAGCACGCGAGCTGGCATCCGGAACTGACCAAGGAGGTGGTCGAAGCCGGGATGACGGTCGGCACCCACACCTGGTCGCACAAGGATCTGGCGCGAAATCCGTACGCGAGCGACATCGATCTGGCCAAGCAGGAGATCGAGATGGGGTTCAGCGCCGTGCATAGGGCCGCCGGCGCGCCGATCGCGCCGTTCTTCCGCTTCCCGGACCTACAACATCCGCCGGAGCTGCTCGCCTATCTCGGCGAGCGCAACATCGCCACGTTCTCGACCGACATCGATTCCTTCGATTTCAGGATGCACAGGCCGGAGCAGGTGATCCAATCGGTGATGAGCAAGCTCGAAAAGCGCGGCAAGGGCATCATTCTGATGCACGATTTCCAGCGTGCGACGGCGGAAGCGCTGCCGGAATTGCTGCGCCAGCTCAAGGCCGCCGGCTACAAGGTCGTCCACTTGGTGCCGCGGGCGCCGGTGACGACGCTCGCCAAATACGACGAAATGGTCATGCAGCAGGACAAGCTGTCGTCGAACAACACGCGGCCCCAAGGCAGCGTCGTCCATACGATCGGCGAGTACGTGGGATCACCGCCTCCTGCATCGGCGCACGAATGATCGGCGCCGGCGCCGCCCGGTCGGATGGTCACCGTGTGAACCGGTCCGCACTGTAAGGTTGCGGATCGCAGAACGGCGTGGCGCCGGTCATCATCTCGGCGATCAGCCGGCCGGTGACCGGGCCGAGCGTCAGCCCCCAATGGGCGTGCCCGCAGGCGAGCCAAAGGCCGCGCTTGCGCGGCGCGCGCGCAATCACCGGCCGGGAGTCGGGAAAACAGGGACGCGCGCCCAGCCACGGCTGCGCTTCGACCGGTTCGCCGAGCGCGAACAATGCGCGCGCCGCCGGCATGAGCCGCGCAAGCTGCACCGGCGTCGGCGCCGCGTCGCGCGCGGCGAACTCGACGCCCGTGGTGACGCGAATGCCCTGCTCCATGGGCGCGAGCACGTAGCCGTTTTCGGCGTCGAGCACGGGGCGGCTCAAGGCGGCGTTCCCTTGCGGGCGGAAATGGCGGTGATAGCCGCGCTTGACGGCGAGCGGCAGCCTGATGCCGAGCGGGCCGAGCACATCTCCCGTCCACGGGCCGAGCGCGACCACCACCTCGCCGACATCGAGCGGCCCGGCGGCGGTCTCGACGCGCCAACGGGAATTGACGCGGTGGAGCGAGCGCGCGTCGCCCTTGCGTACAAGTCCGCCGAGCGCGGCAAAGCGCGCGGCATAGGAGAGCGTCAGCGCCAGCGGGTTGTTCACGCCGACCGCGCCGGTCCAATGCACGGCGTGGCGGAAAACGCCCGCCAGCGCCGGTTCGAGCGCCCGCGCGCCGTCGCGATCGAGCGGCACGGCGGCGATGCCAAAGCGCGCGGCAAGATCAAGCTCAGCCGCTTGCGCCGCGAAAGCGGTATCGGTGCGGTAAAGCTTGAGCCAGCCGCGGCGGCTGAAATAGCGCCCGGCGCCGGCCTCGGCA
>JASHPW010000009.1 GCA_030037895.1 Xanthobacteraceae bacterium
AGGCCAGCGAAAGAGGCCGCGCCGGTACCGCCCGATTCCATGCCGGCATGATGCCTAACGGCTGAGCAACCGCGTCAGTTCGCGTCGGTTTCAGTGCCCGGCCAGGGGCAGTACGGCACCGCCGCGCAACACGGCTTCCGCTTCCGCGGTCGGCCGCCCGGCGGCATCGGCGAGTACGAGGCCGGGCAACAGCGACAGCGGCGCGCGGCTTTCCTTGACCGCGCGGACGAGCACGCGAATCGCCGGCGTGCCCGGCTTGGGGTGAACCGGCAAGAGGGCGATCGCGCCGAAACCGGGCGCCAGCGCCGCCAGCGCCGCGTCAAGACCGTCCGCGCGCCAAATCAGCGTGATGACGCCTCGCGGGCGAAGGAGCCGAGCCGCCGTCGCCGCCCATCGACCGAGCGTCTCCTGCGTGGCGGCGTGCGCCAGGCGCCGGCCGCGAACGGGCGAGGCCTGTTGTCGCGAGGGATTGAAGGGCGGATTCATCAACACGTGATCCGCCAATCCCGGCTTGAGCCCCGCGGCGGCGAACGCGGCGCGCGGCGCCGCAACGTCGAGGCAATCGGCGCGCACCCGCTCGGCGAGACCGTTGCGCGCGGCATTTTCGTGGGCGAGCCCCGTCAGCGCCGGATCGATCTCGACCAAGGTGACGCGGAGGCCCTCGACGCGGCGGGCAAGCGCCAGTCCGGCGGCGCCGACCCCGGCGCCGAGATCGACCGCATGCTCGCCGGCGCGGGCGGAACTCGCCGCCGCGAGCAAGACGGCGTCATGGCCGACGCGATGGCCGCTGCGCGGCTGGCGCAGCAGGAGCCGGCCGCCGAGGATGGCGTCCTCACTCACCTGCCCCCGTTCAGCGGACATCGCGGCGAAGCTCGTTGCCGAAGCCGGCATCCTCGAGCAATCGTCGTGCGGCCTCGAACTCATCCCCGCGGACCAGAACGCGGCGCGGGAAAATGCCGATCGAGCCCTCGAGCACGCTCATGTTCTGATCGACCACCATGTGATCGATCTCGGCGCCCTTGAGCAGCGCCTCGACCGCCGAGATCAGCACCGCATCGTTGGTGCGGAGAATTTCGCGCATATTCAGCTCCGGCGCCGTTCTTCGCCCGGCGCGCGCAAGGCGAGATAGGCGAGAAGCTTGAGCTCGCGCCGGCCGCGCGTGACGGTGTCGAGGATCAAGCCGCAGACGATCGACAGGAAGGCGAGCAGCATCAAGCCGGTGGACAGCACCGCAGTCGGCAGGCGCGGGACCAGACCTTCCTGCACATAGGTGATCAAGATCGGGATCGCCAAGCCGAGCGAGATGAGGGCAAGCGCGAAGCCGACCGAGCCGAAGAACGACAGCGGCCGCTCGGCGCGGTAGAGCTTGAACACCGTCCACAGGATGCGGAAGCCGTCGCTCCAGGTCGAGAGCTTCGAGGCCGACCCGCTCGGCCGCGGGTAGTAGGGCGTCGCGACTTCGTCGACCGGCAATTCAAGCTCGAGCGCGTGAATGGTCAGTTCGGTCTCGATCTCGAAACCGCCGGAAAGAATCGGGAACGACTTCACGAATCGGCGCGACAACGCCCGATAGCCGGACAGGGTGTCGGTGAAAGCGCGCCCAAACATGTGAGCGACGAAACCGGTGAGGAGCCGATTGCCGGCGCGATGGCCGGACCGATAAGCCGCCGCCTCGCGATCGACGCGGACGGCGACCACCATGTCGAGCCGCTCCCCGACGAGCTTGGCGACCATCGCCGGAGCGCTCGGTGCATCGTAGGTCGCGTCGCCGTCGACCAGCACGTAGACGTCCGCTTCGACGTCATTGAACATTCTCCGCACCACGTGACCCTTGCCCTGATAGGTCTCGCGGCGGACGACGGCACCCGCCTTGTTCGCGGCTGCGGCCGTGCCGTCGGTGGAATTGTTGTCGTAGACGTAGACGGCCGCTTCCGGCAGCGCCGCGCGGAAGTCGGCGACGACCGCGGTGATGGTGCGCTCTTCGTTGTAGCACGGCACCAGAACCGCGATCTCCAGTCGAGTTGCGGTTGCATTTCCGGCAAATCGTTCGTCGCTTGACATTGCTCCTCGCAGCCGCCACGTCGATGACACGATCCGCCGCCGGCCATTGCAAGGAGCGAGGCGACGAAGCAATCCAGGCCGGATTGCTTCGGTTCGCAGGCGACGAGCCGGCAGACTTGCGGCCTCAGCATAGCGTTTCTATGCTTGCGCGTCCTCCCGGAGAAAGCTGTGGCCGTCGTTGTCCCGTTCGAAAGTCCGCATGAGCCGTCGATCGATCCCCTGGTCGACCTCGTCGCCGCCGACATGGAACGCGTCAACGGTGCCATTCTCGCGCGCACCGCGTCCGAGGTGGCGATGATCCCGGAGGTGGCCAACCACCTCATCAGCTCCGGCGGCAAGCGGCTGCGGCCGATGCTCACGCTCGCGTTGGCGCGGCTCACCGACTACGCCGGCGACGGTCATATCAAGCTCGCGGCGGCGGTCGAATTCATGCACACGGCGACGCTCCTGCACGACGACGTGGTCGACGAGAGTGAATTGCGGCGCGGGCGGCTCGCGGCCCGTATGCTGTGGGGCAACGAGGCGAGCGTGCTGGTCGGCGATTTCCTGCTCGGCCGGGCCTTCAAGATGATGGTCGAGGTCGGCAACCTCAAGGCGCTCGAAATTCTCTCTTCGGCCGCCGCCGTGATCGCCGAGGGCGAAGTCATGCAGCTTAACGCCGCCAAGAACACCGCGACTACGGAGGACGAATATATCGCAGTCATCCGCGCCAAGACCGCGGAACTGTTCGCCGCAGCCTGCGAAGTCGGACCGGCGCTCTCTTCGCGGCCGAAGGCCGAACAGGCAGCCTGCCGGTCGTTCGGGATGAACCTCGGCATCACCTTCCAGCTCGTCGACGACGTGCTCGATTACGGTGGCGCGGCGGCCAAGCTCGGCAAAAACATCGGCGACGATTTCCGCGAAGGCAAGATCACGCTGCCGGTCGTGCTTGCCTTCCGCCGCGGCGGCGACGTCGAGCGCGACTTCTGGCGGCGCACCCTGGAACGCGGCGAGACGACCGAGGCCGACCTCGAGCACGCCATCGGCCTCATGATCAAGCACCGCGCGCTCGAGGACACGATCGGGCGCGCGCAGCATTACGGCGCCATCGCCCGCGACGCGCTCGCTTTGTTCCCCGACTCGCGGATGAAAACCGCGCTCGCCGAGACGGTCGATTTCTGCATCGCGCGGACCTACTAACCGTCGCCGAGCGTACTCGCCTTCATCCACCAATGCGGATATTCGACGCGTAAAAGCCGGGCCGCTTTCCGCGCCGCGGCCGCCGAGGCAAAGAGGCCGAAGCAGGTCGGACCCGAGCCGGACATACGGGCAAGGCCGCAACCGGGCAGCGCGCGCAGCGCCGCGAGCACCGCGGCGATGCCCGGCGCCAACGCGATCGCGGCGCTTTCAAGATCGTTCGGCTGCGCGGTCAGGAGACGCAAGACATCCTCGTAGCGCGTTGCTTTCGTCACCGCCGAAAGGTCGAACGCAACGGCAGGCCCGCTTGCCTTCGTCCAACCGGCAAAGACGTCCTTGGTCGCCAGCGCGGCGCCTGGGTTGACCAGCACCGCCGGCAGCATCGGCAAAGCGAGCGGCGCGGAAAGCTTTTCGCCGATGCCCTGCATCAGCCGGGGCCGGGGATCGAGGCAGACCGGCACATCAGCGCCGGTCGCGCGCGCCGCCGCATAGAGACGCTGATCGTCCCGCGCCAGATCGTTGGCCCGGGCGAGGAGACGCAGCGCCGCCGCCGCGTCGGCCGAGCCGCCGCCGATCCCGGCGGCGACCGGCAGCCGCTTGTCGAGAACGAACGCCCCCAAAGCGACGCCGGGAATACGTTGCGCCAGCGCATGCGCCGCCTTGCGCACGAGATTGTCGGCGCCCTCGCCCGCTTGCGCCGCGTTCGGTCCGCGCAATGTAAGGGCAAGCTCGCCGCCCGGCGTAAAAGTCAGCCGGTCGCCGAACTCGGCGAACGCGACCAGGCTTTCGATCTCGTGATAACCGTCGCCGCGGCGACCGAGGACACGCAGCGTCAGATTGACTTTTGCTGGCGCGTTTTCGACCAGTGCAACGGGCAAGGACGCTCCTTACCCGCCGCTGCCGACCTTCTTCGTCTTGGCGGCGGCCGCCGCCGCCGAAGACGTGTCATCGGGCAATCCGTCTTTGAGCTTTTCCTCGATCTTGGTCAGGTCTTCCTGTTCCGGATTGAAGTCCTTGGCGTGCGACCATTGGAAATGCGCCTCGAGCACCCGGCCGACTCGCCAATAGGCGTCGCCGAGGTGATCGTTGATGGTCGGATCGTCGGGCTTAAGCTCGACGGCGCGCTCGAGGTTCTTCACCGCCTCATCGTAATTGCCGATGCGGTAATAGGCCCAGCCGAGCGAGTCGACGATGTAGCCGTCGTCCGGCCGCTGCTCGACGGCGCGGCGGATCATGTTCATGCCTTCGTCGAGATGGGTACCCTGGTCGATCCAGGAATAGCCGAGGTAATTGAGCACGAGCGGTTGGTCGGGATAAAGCTCGAGCGCCTTCTTCAGATCGGCTTCGGCGTTCGGCCATTGATGCGAGCGCTCATAGCAAATGCCGCGGAAGTAAAACATCACCCAGTTCGCCTTTTCCGGCTCGGGCACCGTGGCGATCGCCTTGCCGTAGACGTCGGCGCATTCGGCAAATTCCTTGCGTCCGCGCAGGACGTTGCCGAGCGCCATGATCGCTTCGGTGTCCTTCGGACGTTCGGCGATGAGATGCTCGAGCCGCTTCTTGGCTTCGTCGCTGCGGTCGAGCGAATCGAGATCGGCGGCGACCTGAATCTCGGCGTTGCGCCGCAGCGGCGACGACGGCGGAATCCGGTCGTAGATCTTGATCGCAAGGTCGGGCTTTTTGAGCGTTTCGTAGAGGTCGGCGAGCGACAGCAGCGCCATCGAGTGTGACGGGTCGAGATAAAGCGCAAGCTGCAGATAGATCAGGGCCAAATCTTCGCCGCCGCGGCGTCCGATCGAGGCGCCGAGCCCGTACAGCGCCTCGGCGGCGCCGGACTGCGGAGAATCGGCGAGCGCCGGCAGCTTCTCGCCCGCGGCGACATCCTTCATCTCCTCGACGATCAGCGGATGATCGGGCACCGCCTTGGCGAACTCCTGATAGACGTTCAGCGCATCGTCCTTGCCGCCGTTGCGCGACAGAAAGCGGCCGTAAGCCTCAACCGTGCGCAATGCCGTCGGGTCGGCCTTGTAAGCGCGCTCGTAGCGCTTGCCGGCCTCCTTTTTGTTGGCGGCGAGATCGAGGATGAGGCCGGCATGCAGATCCTTGAAGATGGCGTACCAATCCGGGCCGGCGAGCCGGTCCAGGGTGTCGATCGCGGCGCGGGTATCGCCGGCGCCGTCGAGCGCCCACGCCGAAAGGAGCGTCGCCGTGAGATCGGTGACCGGACCGCGCACCGATTGCGCGAAGTCCTGCCGAGCGAGCCCATATTGCCTCTGCTTGAGCGCCCGCACGCCGATCACGAGCCGCGCGATGCGGTCGGTGCGATCGATCTGGACCAGTCTGTCGGCGAGCTTGGCGGCCTCCTCGATATCGCCCTCGTTCAAAAAGGAGAGAAAGGTGCGGCCAAGCACCTCGGCGTTGCGCGGATCGGCCTTAAGGACATTGAGGTAATAGACGGCGGCGGTAGCGGAATCGCGCTCCATGCCGGCATGCCGGGCGGCCAGGTAGCTGCCGGCAACGCTTGCGTGAACGAGATCCTGCGGCGCCGGCGCCGGGGCGGCGAGCGCCGACGGCAAGCCCAAGATGACGGCGGCGCCAACGGCGGCGGCGTGCCGGGACAGCAGCAAATGAGTCACGATATCTCCTTGGCAAACCGGGAATCGGGCGCCGAAAGCCGCGGCGAGAATGGACTTTTTGCCCTGCGCCCGCAAGGACGCCCGGACGCCACCCCGCAAATGTCACGAGATTCCGCGCATCCGAATCGATGCGATAGGCCGGTTCCCGGATGCAAGCCAGTTTCCGTACGACCGTAATGACCACTCATGCTTTTAGTCCGTAACGGCGGCAAAATCGCGGCGGCGGGCGCGGCTTTTTCGTGCCGCTCCGAGACCGAGGAGGGCCGTGCCGCTCTCACTCACATATCGCGCTCACTCACATATTCGGATAATTCGGCCCGCCGCCGCCTTCCGGCGGCGCCCAGGTAATGTTGCGATTCGGGTCCTTGATGTCGCACGTCTTGCAGTGGACGCAATTCTGCGCGTTGATCACGAAGCGCGGCTGGCCCGCCTCCTCGACCCATTCATAGACGCCGGCCGGGCAATAGCGCGCCGACGGCCCAGCGTAAACGTCGTGCTCGGAGGATTTTTGCAGGGCGCCGTCGCGCACGAGGAGATGCGGCGGCTGATCCTCCTCGTGATTGGTGTTGGAGAGATAGACCGAGGAGAGCCGGTCGAAGGTGAGCTTGCCGTCCGGCTTCGGATAGACGATGGGCCGGCATTTCGCCGCCGGCTTCAGCGTCGCCCAATCCGGCTTGCCGTGGCCGAGCGTGCCGAGGAGCGAGAAGCCGAGCGTGTTGGTCCACATATCGAGCGCGCCAGCGGCGACGCCGGCGCGCGTGCCGAGCTTCGACCACAACGGCTTGGCATTGCGCACCCGCCAGAGGTCGCGCCCGATCGGGGAGGCGCGCCACGCCGCGTCATAGTCGGCAAGCTCGTCATGCGCGCGTCCGGCCGCAAGCGCGGCGGCGACGCGCTCGGCGGCGATCATGCCGGAGAGCATCGCGTTGTGGCTCCCTTTGATGCGCGGCACGTTCATGAAGCCGGCCGCGCAGCCGATCAGCGCGCCGCCGGGAAAGACGAGCTTCGGCACCGACTGCCAGCCGCCTTCGGTCAAGGCGCGCGCGCCGTAGCAAATCCGCTTGCCGCCGGCGAAAGTGTCGCGGATGAGAGGATGCGTCTTGAAGCGCTGGAACTCCTCGAACGGCGACAGATAAGGATTCGCGTAATTGAGGTGAACGACGAAGCCGACCGCCACGAGATTGTCGGCAAAATGATAAAGGAACGAGCCGCCGCCGGTGCGGTTGTCGAGCGGCCAACCCATGGTGTGCTGGACAAGGCCGCTGCGGAATTTCCCCGGCGCGACCTGCCACAACTCCTTCAAGCCGAGGCCGAATTTCTGCGGCTGCCGGTTCCGCGCGAGGCCGAAACGCTCGATCAGCACCTTGGCGAGGCTGCCGCGCGCGCCCTCGGCGAGCAGGGTGTACTTGGCGCGCAGATCCATGCCGCGGGCGAAGCTCGCCTTGCGGTGCCCGTCCTTGGCGACGCCCATGTCGCCGGTGGCGACGCCGGCAACGGCGTCGTTCTCGAACATCACCTCGGCGGCGGCGAAGCCCGGATAGATCTCGACGCCGAGTTTTTCCGCCTTCTGCGCCAGATAGCGGCAGACGTCGCCGAGCGAGACGATGAAATTGCCGTGATTGCCCATGAGCGGCGGCATCAGCAGGTTCGGCAGCCGCAGCGCGCCGGAAGACCCGAGCACATAGAAGCGATCGGCGCTGACCGCGGTGCGCGGCGGCGCGTCCTCGCCGCGCCATTCCGGGACGAGGCGGTCAAGCGCGATCGGATCGATCACCGCGCCGGAGAGGATATGGGCGCCGACCTCGGAGCCCTTCTCCACCACCACCACGGATGTTTGCGGCGCCACCTGCTTGAGTCTTATCGCGGCGGCGAGCCCGGCCGGCCCGGCGCCGACGATGACCACGTCGAACTCCATCGCCTCGCGGGCGGGAAGGTCCGCCGCGTTCATGGCCCGCTCCGTCGTGCGCGCGAACGGTTTTCCATGTTTTCATCCCTCGCATAGACTCGCGTCATCGTCCATAAATCCCCTCAGCCATGCCTCCCGCAGCCAAAGCCGCACGCGAGCTGATCGCCTTTTACCTCGACGCCGGGGTCGACGCACTTCTCGACGAGGAGCCGATCGACCGCTTCGCGGACGAAACAAAAGTCGTGTCTTCCCCTGAAGGAAGGATGCCGGCGAGCGAAGCTCGCCGGGGAGGACGTGAAACCTTGTCGACTTCGCCGGGGCACAGGCCTCCCTCCTCGTCCCTCCCCCGCAAGGGTGGAGCAAGAGGCATCGTCGGCACCGATGGTGCAAGCATCACCTCACCTGCGCCGCCGCCCTCGCCCGAGGCCGCGATCATGGCGGCGCGCGAGGCCGCCGGAAGCGCGAAAAATCTCGACGAGCTGCGGACGCTCATGGAGAATTTCGCGGGCTGCACGCTGCGCGCGACGGCGACGCAGCTCGTTTTCGCCGACGGCAATCCCAAGGCGCGCGTGATGTTCGTCGGCGAGGCGCCGGGGCGCGACGAAGACCTCGCCGGTCTTCCGTTCGTCGGCCGCTCGGGAAAGCTGCTCGACCGCATGATGGCGGCGATCGGGCTTGACCGCACGCAGGCGTATATCGCCAACGTCGTGCCGTGGCGGCCGCCGGGCAATCGCACGCCGACGCCGCAGGAAACCGCCATTTGTCTCCCCTTCATCCGCCGCCAGATCGAGCTTGTCGATCCGGACATCCTCGTCTGCCTCGGACAACCGTCGACGCAGACGCTGCTCGAGACCAAGGAAGGAATCACGAAAACGCGCGGACGCTGGTTCAAATACCACACCGGCCGCCGCGAGATCCGCGCGCTGGCGACTTATCATCCCGCCTTCCTGCTGCGCAGCCCGCTGCAGAAGCGCCTCGCCTGGCGCGATTTCCTGGCGCTGAAGAAGGCGCTGGCTCAGTAATTTCCCGGAATAGCCGCCCGCGCGATGACATGGCATAAGGAGGCGTCATCGCCGCGATGGCGACGGCAGGCTGAATATCGCCGCATGGAACAGTCCGAAGCCGGATTTGTTGTCGTCAACGGCGACCGCGCGAGAGGAACATCGACGTGGGTTTGGTCAGCAGTCGCACGCCGCAACGCTTCTGGGTTGAAATTACCGCCGTCCTGACGGCGAAGGTCCTCGCGCTGACGGCGCTTTACCTGGTTTGCTTCTCGACCCCCGCCCAGGCGCCCGATATAGCCGGTCACCTGTTTCACGTCGGGAGCGGCAAATGAGCGGCGTGGACGTCGTCGAGCTGTCCCGACTGCAATTCGCGCTGACGGCGCTCTATCATTTCTTGTTCGTGCCGCTGACGCTCGGCCTCTCCGTGCTGCTCGCGATCATGGAGAGCGTCTACGTCATGACCGGCCGGCAAATCTGGCGCGACATGACCATGTTCTGGGGCGTCCTTTTCGGCATCAACTTCGCGATGGGCGTGGCCACCGGGATCACGATGGAATTCCAGTTCGGCACCAACTGGTCCTACTACTCGCAGTATGTCGGCGACATATTCGGCGCGCCTCTCGCCATCGAAGGCCTGATGGCCTTCTTCCTGGAGGCGACGTTCATCGGGTTGTTCTTCTTCGGTTGGGATCGGTTGAGCAAACCCGGCCACCTCGCGGTCACCTGGTGCGTCGCTTTAGGCTCGAACTTCTCCGCGTTGTGGATACTCATCGCCAATGCCTGGATGCAGCATCCGGTCGGCAGCCGCTTCAACCCCGACACGATGCGAATGGAGGTGACGGACTTCTCCGCCGTTCTCTTCAACACCGTCGCGCAATCGAAATTCGTCCACACGGTCAGCGCCGGCTACGTGACGGGATCGATGTTCGTCTTATCGATCGGCGCCCTCTATCTCTTGCGCGGACGCCACGTCGAACTGGCCAAGCGCTCGATGACCGTCGCCGCATCCTTCGGGCTCGCCTCGGCGTTGTCCGTCGTCGTGCTCGGCGACGAGAGCGGGTACACGACGACGCAGAATCAGAAGGCGAAAATTGCCGCGATGGAGGCGGTCTGGCACACCGAGCCCGCACCGGCGCCGCTGACCGTCTTCGGCATCCCCGACACGGTTCACCACGAGACCCACGACCGGATCGATGTCCCTTGGCTGCTCGGCCTCCTCGCCACGCGTTCGATTTCGACCAAAATCCCGGGCATTATCAACCTTGTCGATGAGGCCAAGACCCGCATCCACCGCGGTCTTGAGGGCTATGCGGCTATTGCGCGGCTGCGCGGCAATCCGCAGGACGGCGACGCCCGCAAGATGATCGCGGATCGCCAGGGCGACCTCGGCTACGCCTTGCTGCTGCGGCGCTACGTCGACGATCCGATGCAAGCGACCGACCGGCAGATCGAACAGGCGGCCTGGGATACCGTGCCGGACGTCGATGTCCTGTTCTGGTGCTTCCGATTGATGGTGCTCCTCGGCTTCTACTTCATCGCGCTGTTCGCCTACGCCTTCTATGTCGCCTCCCGACGCCGGCTCGGCCGCGGCCGAATCTTTCTCTACGCGGCGCTGTGGTCGCTGCCGCTTCCCTGGATCGCGGCCGAGGTCGGCTGGATCGTCGCCGAATACGGACGTCAGCCCTGGATCATTGAAGGCTTGCTGCCGACGTTCCTCGCCGCATCCCCGGTCCCGGTCGCCAACGTTTGGATCAGCCTCATCGGCTTCGTCGTTTTCTACACCGCGCTGCTCGTTGTTGATTTGTATCTGCTGATCAAATACGTGCGCATCGGCCCGACCGAGAGTTGGGAGATACCCGATTTCGCCGGCCGAAAGGTGCCGCCCGGCGGCGTGATCGTCGACCGCGCGCGGCTGTACCCAACTCCCACGCCCGCGGGGTGAGCGCCATGGCGGTGCCTATCGATTACGCGACGCTGCGGGTGGTGTGGTGGGCCCTGCTCGGCATCCTGCTCATCGGCTTCGCCATATTCGACGGCTTTGATCTGGGCACGACCATGCTTCTGCCGTTCATCGGCCGGAGCAACACCGAGCGCCGCGTGCTGATCAATTCCGTGGGCCCGGTCTGGGAAGGCAATCAGGTCTGGTTCATCCTCGGCGGCGGCGCCTCGTTCGCGGCCTGGCCGCCGCTCTACGCGATCTCGTTTTCCGGCTTCTATATCGCCATGTTCGTGGTGCTGGTCGCCTTGATCCTGCGCCCGGTCGCCTTCAAATATCGCGGCAAGCTCGACAATCAGCTCTGGCGCAATGTCTGCGATTGGGCGCTGTTCCTCGGCGGTCTCGTTCCTTCTCTGATCTTCGGAGTCGCGTTCGGCAATTTGCTGCAGGGGGTGCCGTTCCATTTCGACGACGAGCTGCGCGCCGTGTATACGGGAAGCTTCTTCGGCCTTCTCAATCCGTTTGCGTTGCTCTGCGGGCTCGTCAGCGTCGTGATGCTGGCGGCGCATGGAGCGGCCTATGTCCACATGAAGACCGCCGGCGATATTGCCGAGCGCGCCCGTCATGCAGGCATCGCGACCAGCCTGCTCACGCTCGTTCTCTTCGCTGTGGCCGGGCTCTGCGTCTATGGCTGGATCGACGGATACGCGCTGGCGCAGCCTTTGGACCATGCCGGCCCCTCCAATCCGCTAAGAAAGGCGGTGGAGACGTCGGTCGGCGCATGGTTCGGGAACTACCGCGTCGCGCCGTGGACCGCCGCGGCGCCGCTCATCGGGCTCGCCGGACCCTTGCTGACCGCCGTGCTGCTGGTCGCGCGGCGCCCGGTCGCCTCCTTCCTGGCGAGCGCTCTCGGCCTCGCCGGAATCATCGCCACGCCGGGCCTGGCGATGTTTCCCTTCATCCTGCCGTCGTCGGCGTCGCCGGACGCAAGCCTTACGGCGTGGGACGCATCGTCGAGCCAAATGACGCTGTTCATTATGCTCGTGGCCGTCGTGATCTTCCTGCCGATCGTTCTCGGCTACACGGCCTGGGTCTACCGCGTGCTGCGCGGCAAGGTCACTCCGCAAATGTTCGAAGCGAACCGGCAGGCGTATTAGTTTGAGCATGATTTTTTCGAAAACCTGCCGCGGCTTTTCGGCATCATGCCCTGTAGGAGAGGCTCATGTGGTATTTCGCCTGGGTTCTCGGTCTCGGTCTCGCCTGTGCTTTCGCGATCTTGAATGCGATGTGGCTCGAGCTTGACCCGAACCAGGCCGCAAGCATCAGCGGCCAGCCGCGTCAGGCCGCCGAGCAGGCCGCAAAAGATTCGGCTTCAGGCGGCTGACGGTCAACGAGCCGCCGGCGCGCTCGGCGGCCTGATGACGCCCCAGCCGATCCGCAACGGCGGCAGCCGGCCGCGCACCGGCCGTTCGAAGGTTTGCGGCACTTCGGGAACGAGATCGGGAAAATACGCCTTGATCGCGGATGGTGGCCCGGGCTCCGTAGCGGTTGTCGGCCATACGATGACGGCGCCCTTCTCGCCGATGTCTTTGGCGGTGACCGAAGGCGCGCGCGCGGGATCGGCGTCGAAATAGACGCTCGGGCGGCTCGGCGCGGCGAGCGCCACCAGCGCGGCGGTATGTGTATCGCCGCTGACGACGGCGAGCGGATGCCCGGTCCGGCGCTGAAAACTCTCGGCAAAGAAGCGGCCCATGGCGGCCGCCGGCTGCGCGATTTTCAGATCGGTGGCGGTCGTCCACGGCAAGAGAATGAGCACGATCGGAACGAAGATCGCCGGCACGAGCAGCAAGCCGGCCCAGGCAAAGCCGAGAATGCGTTGATGGTGAAGTTCGACGCTGTCGCCGGCGGCAACCACCACCGCCAAACCCGATAGCACGAGGAGCGGCGCAGTGCTTCCGATCGGCAGCCGAATCCCGGCCAGCACGGCAACGATCGTCCCCAGCAGCGCCGGCAGCAGCGTAAACGCCGTCACGAAGCTCGACGCGAAAGGATCGATCGGCTCGCGTGTGATTGCGGGTGCCGGACTGGCGCGCGATCGCGGCCAGCCGCCGGCCAACACCACGAGAATGGCAAGCCCGGCATGGGCGACGGCCAGCAATCCGAGAAGCTGCAGCCAGGCCACGGCGTTGTCCATGGCCGCCGGCGCGGCGCGCAGCCGCTCCAGCGTCGGCGCGAAGCCGTCGCTCGCGCCCTTGAGGAAGAAGAGATGCAGGATCAGCACGAGAATGAGCGCGACGGCGACAATCCGCGGCTCGATTTGACCGAGCGCCGCGCGCCCGCGCTTGGTTGCCGCCGTGAATAGAAAGAGCGGGCCGAGCAGGATGAGCGCGGCATCAGTGGTGATGAGGATGAGCGCGGCGGCACAGCCGGCGATGTACCAGGATCGGGCCTGCCGCTGCGTCATTGCGCGCCAATAATTGAGCAGCACCACGGCCCACAGCGCCATGGCGAGAACCGGCGGGCCGAAATCCGGCGTCGGCACCGTGAACACGGAAATGCCGACCATGAGCAGCACCGCCATGGCCGCATGCGTGGCGCCCACGATCGCGCGGCCGAGCGCGAACACGCACCAATAGGTCGTGATGACGCAGATCTGCGACAGCGCATAGACGCCGAACAGCCCGGCCGCGCGGAACGCGATCTCCGCGAGCCAGTAGGCGAGCGGCGCGCCGATATCGCTTCTCAGCGGGAATTCGTGGCCGACAGCGAGCACCTGCGGCAGATCGCCGGGCGGCGCGGCGTAGAACAGAATCGGCACCAGAATCCACAGCACGGCCTGCGCCAGCGCCGCCACCCATACCACCAGCACCGGACGCAAGCGCAAGGCTTCGATGTAAAGAGGTACGTAGAACATCGGCTATGGATCATTCCAGCCGCACCCGGCCGCATGAGCCCGGCGGGCGAGGGCCGCACCTTCAGGCTTGCTGCCGTGTGCGCTGTGGCTATGGATTGCGGACTCGCGCGTCGCGCCCCCGGAATGACGGCTTTTGCAACTCCCCGCCGGCGCGGATCAAAAACTCCAACGGCGTGGCCTATAAGGCCGAAGGACTAGAGAGGCAATACGCCGGCGACGAGATCGCTCGCATCGGCACCAAGTTCGCCGAGCGCGATCGCGACCGGCGCGAACGAGCGGCGGTGATGGACCGTCGGGCCGAGCCGGTCGAGCGCGGCGAAGTGCTCGGGCACGCTGTAGCCCATGTGGCGCTCGAAGCCGTAGCCGGGATGCGCGGCGCCGAGGCGGGTCATGAGCCGGTCGCGGGTGACTTTGGCGACGATCGAGGCGGCGGCGATCGAGGCGAGGAGGCCGTCGCCACCGATCACCGCCTCGCAATCGCAGCCGGCGTCGATGCGGTCGCGGCCGTCGACGAAGACGAGACGCGGCTTGACCGGCAGCGCGGCGACCGCGCGCGCCAAGGCCCAAAGCGACGCCCGCAGGATGTTGTCGCGATCGATGCGCGCCGGCGGCGCCATGGCGACGGCGACTTGCGCCCGCGCGCAGATGCGCTCGTAGAGCACCTCGCGCCGCTCCGGCGTCAGCCTTTTCGAATCATCGAGACCGCGGGGAACGTTGTCGGGATCGAGGATCACGGCCGCGGCGACCACCGGCCCGGCGAGCGGTCCACGCCCGGCCTCGTCGCAGCCGGCAACCGGCCAGATCCCACGCTTGAGCGCCGCGCGCTCGCGACGGAAGGTCGGCCGCACAATGTCTTCGCCGAGCGGCAGGCGCGCTGGCGCCGGTGTGGGCTTCAAGGCCGTGCGACTCATGCCGCCATGATGACCAGCCGCAGGCCGATCCGCAACGCGCTGCAGTCGATCGCGGGGATTGCGGGGACAGGCGTGTCAAGCAAACAAGCTGAGCTGCTCTGCTGCCGGCCGCGGCGGACGGAAATGCTCGGTCGTGGTCCGCACCTTGGTTCTGTTGAAACCGAGCCGTTCGCAGGCGACCTCGAAGCGGCGGCCGATCATCCAGGCGACCGGACCAGTGCCGGTCATGCGCGTGGTGAAGGTCGAATCGTAATCCTTGCCGCCGCGCATCTCGCGGATGAGCTTGAACACATGGGCGCTCCGGTCGGGGAAATTTGCCGTCAGCCATTCGCGGAACAGATCGCGCACTTCGAGCGGCAGGCGCAGCAGCACGTAGCCGGCGTGGCGCACGCCGGTCGCCGCCACCGCTTCGAGGATGCGTTCGATCTCGGCGTCGTTGAGTGCCGGGATGACCGGCGCCACCATGACCGAGGTCGGCACCCCGGCCTGCGCCAGTTGCCGCAGCGCCTCGAGCCGGCGCGGCGGCGTCGCGGCCCGCGGCTCCATGATCCGCGCCAGCTTGGCGTCGAGCGTTGTCACCGAGAGCGCCACCTTCACGAGGTCGCGCTTCGCCATGCGCGTCAGAATGTCGAGATCGCGCAAAACGAGCGCCGATTTGGTCACGATGCCGACCGGATGACCGGCGCGCTCCAGCACCTCCAAGATGCGGCGCATGATCTGGTGGCGGCGCTCGATCGGCTGGTAGGGATCGGTGATGGTGCCGATGGCGATGATCTTCGGCGCGTAGCCCGGCGCCGACAATTCGCGTTCCAGCAATTCCGGCGCGTTCGGCTTCATGAACAGCTTCGATTCAAAATCGAGGCCGGGCGACAGGCCGAGAAATGCGTGGGTCGGGCGCGCGTAGCAGTAAACGCAGCCGTGCTCGCAGCCGCGATAGGGATTGATCGAACGGTCGAAGGAGATGTCGGGCGAATCGTTGCGGGTGATGATCTTCCGCGTCGCGTCCACGGTCACGCTGGTCTTGAACGGCGGCAACTCCTCCAGGCCCTGCCAGCCGTCGTCGAAGGCCACCCGGGCGAGCGGCTCATAACGCCCCGAGGCGTTCGAATGCGCGCCGCGGCCGCGCCGGCGCTCACGACCGACGGCGGTTCCCAACTCGCCCGCCGGCGCGGAGGACAGCGGCGCCGGCGGGCGCCTCAAAGCGGATAGCTGAGCCATGCCGCAAAATTAGCGCATCGGTGCGAACAAAACAAGAACAAATCTTCGTGAGGACGCAAATGGGTAATGTCTCAGTTTGACCTTACGAGCGACGCAAACCACATAGCTTTTCGGCAATTTTTTCTAACCCTTGAACTACGCCTCTCTAGCTCGACAACGCGCAAACGTTTTCCAGTGGCCAGCGGCGACAGCGCGTGAGCGATCTCAGAATCAACCTCACGCAACCGAATCTAATGCGCAGGTTCAACCTCTCTATGGCGTCCTTTCGGGACATTTTGCCTCTCTTAAAGATTGCGCGCTGATTTGAGGACGGTTTTCGGCGCGGTCGATTTTGGCTTGTAGCTCCCGATTGTCGATCATGCTTATGACATCGGACCAATCCACAAGCTTATCGGTTAGGCCAGCAGCCATTGCCGGCGTCACTCGCAGCGTCTTGTGGATGCGCATCCAGTTGTACCAAACAAAATAAATGGCGAGTGCGTGGCAGTGATTCTCAAATTTTTTGGAGAAGCCGTTCGTTAGCCGAGTAAAGCGGCGCATCTGCATGCGCATCGTCAGGTTTTGCCGCTCGACAAACGACGTTGAAATGTAATCGGGATTGGGATCGCCATAGACCGGCTGCTTGATCGTGCCGAGACAAGCCGGTGGGCTATAGCGGTGCTGGCCTTCCGGTGTTGGCCCATACAGCTTGATTAGCTGAGCAAAATCTACGCTTTCACCGAACATTTCCCACATTGGCTTTTCGTAAGCGGTAAGGCCATCCGTTGTGATTTGCACAGGACTAGTGCCGAGCCGCATGCTTAGGTCGTAAAGGAACGCGCGGGCCGCCTCTTTCACGCGCGGGCCGACTAGCCAAGAAATTATCAGCTTTGAATCGGCATCAAGCGCCGTCCACGTCCAAACATCACCGGCGCGCTCAGGCGCGGCCGTGGCGCTAAGGACGTGGTTCGCCTTGGCGTAGCAGAAGCTCCAAATTTCGTCGCACTGAACGCGCTCTGCTTTGACGTGGCGCACCATTTCGTCGTGGTGCTCGGCGCAGGCGCGGCCGGCGTCCACCAGAAGCTTGGTCACAGTGTTGATCGACGCGCCGGTAACGCGAGAGATCGCGCGCATCGACATGCCCTCGCACAGCAGCGTCAGGATTTGTGTGCGGGTTTCGAGGGACAGCTTGTTCATGCCAGACACAATATGAAATTATATGCTTGGCGTCAAGAATTATTTTCATTTTATTTCAGAATTTATTGTCCTGAATAATCAGGCGATTGCTTGGGATCGCCAAAAATTTGACTGAGATTCCAATGGGTTATATATAGGAGAAATTGACGCCCTCTGGCTCTGCGGGAAAAGGCCCCCACGACGGGACTTGGACCCGTAACCTCCAGCTTAGCAAGCTGGCGCTCTGTCCGGTTGAGCTACGTGGGGGAAGTCGATGGTGACCCGCCCGGCTTTCGCAATCTGGTCCACAGCCAGACGCTAGGCCGGGCGGGCCGGGTTTCCCGGCGCGCGCCGGGAACTCAATGGGGCGTCGGAACCCCCTTAAGCCAGTAGACGCCTTTTCGGATCGACTCGACGGTCGATTTTGAATGAGCCAGATAGGCGCTCAACGTCGATTGCGGTCGTTGGCCACCCAATTTGACACCGAGGCTTTCGCAGGCGTCAAATAGCTCGCTTAATTCAAGGGGATGACCGGCCGCCCTGATCGCGTTTTCTGACGCATTGATGGCCGCTTTGTAGGCAGGGCCGTTGATGTCAACGGTGACGGAAATTACGCGGGAAACTGGTTCGGTAGACGCTGCGCCGTTTGCCCCCGCTGGTTTCTCAACAAGCGTAAGGCCATACTTGTCGGCTAACGCCGCCAGGTGCTCTAGTTCTCGCGCTTCGCCTTCAAGCGCGTCGGCATCGCGCTCCGCCTTCGCCAACGCAGCCTCAGCTTGACGCTTCGCGTCGGCACGGATTTTGGCCTTTTTCGCTTCAATGATCTGTCGAGGATCAACCATGCAGACCGACATACCGCCGTCTCAGACGCCGGTCAAACGGATTCAGACGATTATCTGGCAACCACGGGTAAACCGGGAACGGAAAGTCACTTACGCCAGCGGGTTTTTGCCGCTTTCTCCGCGATTTCGCGGCGTTTTTCGGCACTCAGGCTCTTAGCTCTTGCTTTGCCCCCCTTTCGGCCAAGCGCAGCCGCCGGCGTGTCTTCGGTTGGATTTTCCACAACCTCGCCGGTAGCGATTCGCGCCACCATGACAGCCGCGCCGATTACGTCGGCCGGTCTGCGCTCGCCTTTGGGACCTCTGGGCATGCGGGAAGGATGGGGATCAGCACGCGCGCGTCAAGGCTCGCGATTGGCTCCGTAAGGTCAAACTGAGACACTACCCGCAAATGAGCGCCGGGAGCGCGCGCAGCGAAGCGCTACACCGTCGCGCCTTTCGCCTTCGGTCGGCGCAAATGCTCGTCGAGCCGCGGCATGATCTCGACGAAATTGCACGGCTCATAGCGATAATCGAGCTGGTGCACCAAGATCTCGTCCCAGGCGTCCTTGCAGGCGCCGGGCGAGCCGGGCAGGCAAAAGATGTAAGTCGAGCCGGCCACACCGGCGGTCGCGCGCGACTGAATTGCGGACGTGCCGACCTTGGGGAAGCTTATCACCAGGAACAGCGCCGAGAAGGCGTCCATCTTCTTCTCGAACAACGGCTCGACGGCCTCGGGGGTGACGTCGCGACCGGTGAAGCCGGTGCCGCCGGTGGTGATGATCACGTCGATCAAAGGATCGGCGATCCAAGCCTTGACGCGATTCCTGATCGCCGCGACGTCGTCCGGCACGATGCTGCGCTCGGCGACCAAATGGCCGGCGGCGACGATGCGCTGCACCAGGAGCGCGCCCGATTTGTCGTCCTTGATATTGCGCGTGTCGGAAACCGTCAGCACCGCGATCTTGAGCGGCACGAACTCCTTGGTCTCGTCGAGCCCGGGCATGGTACGCCGCCTTCACTGGGACGCTTTGCCGTCATTCCGCGGCGCGGCGCGGAGCGCCGCGCCGCGAACGGCGGTACATCATGAATGAGCTTAGGCTTTCAGGCGGTGCCCTGCCAAGCGCGTCTTGAAGCGTCTTGAAGCCCGCGGCCCTATAGCGCGCTCGCCGACATCGTATCGCAGGCCGAGACTTTGCCCTGATTGAAGCCGGTCGAGAACCAGCGCTTGCGTTGCTCGGAGGTGCCGTGGGTGAAGGCGTCGGGCACGACGTAGCCCTGCGTCTCCTTTTGCAGGCGATCGTCGCCGATGGCCGAGGCAGTCTGCAGCGCCTGATCGATGTCGCCGGGATCGAGGAAGTTGTGCTTTTGCTGGGCCCGGTTCGCCCACACGCCGGCCAAGCAGTCGGCTTGCAGCTCGATGCGTACCTGCAGGCGGTTCGCCTCGGCGCGGCTCGACGACGCCTGCTGCGCCTGCATCACGCGCGGCAGAATGCCAAGCTCATCCTGCACGTGATGGCCGACCTCATGGGCGATCACATAGGCTTCGGAAAACTTGCAGGCTTTGCTGTTCGCGCAGCCGCCGAACTTGTTCTGCAGATCGTCGAAGAACGAGGTATCGAGATAGATGCGCTGATCGCGCGGGCAATAGAACGGCCCCATGGCCGACTGCGCGAAGGCGCAGGGCGTCGGTTCTGAGCCCGAAAACAAGCGCAGCTTCGGCGGATGATAGGTGCGGCCGTTGGCTGCGAAGATTTCCTTCCAGCGGTCCTCGGTATCGCCCAGCACCATGGCGACGAACCGGCCGGTCGGGTCGGCGGGCGTGCCGGCGGCAATCGGCGGCGCCTGACCGGTTTGCTGCGAGGCCGTGCCGCCGGTGAGAATTTGCGCGCCGTTGAGGAGCACGCTCGGATCGATGCCGAAATACCAGCTGATCAGGCCGATGATGATGACCGTTCCGATGCCGAGGCCGCCAGCTCCGCCGGGCACGCCGATGCCGCCCCGCGATGCGCTCGCCTCGCGATCGTCCTCGACATTGTCGCTGGGGCGAAAATCATCCAAGCGCATGTGTCGTTCTCCCTTCGCAAATCCTGTATGCGCGCCGGCAGGCTGTCGTCATTTCAGGTTGGCGATTTGTCGCCCCGTCACGCGCGATTAACCAAGTGTTTCCCGGCATTTATTGCCTAGCTCATGGGCGTCGCGATTAAGCCGATTTTTACCTTGCGCCGGCATCATCTGCTCCGTCGGTTGTAGGTCCCGCGTCGCCGACCGCGTCGCCTGAGTCAGAGTTCTGAGTCATGGTTGTGTCGCGTCGCGGGGCGTCCGCCAGGACGCCCCGCGTGAGTTTTGCGTCCGTCTCATCCGCGCGCATCTTCATTGGCGATTGCGTTGCCGAGATGGCGAAGATTCCCGCCGCCTCCGTGGATCTCGTCTTCGCCGACCCGCCGTACAATCTGCAGCTTCAAGGCGACCTCAAGCGTCCCGATGATTCGCGCGTCGATGCCGTCGATGCGGACTGGGACAAGTTCGCCGGCTTTTCCGCCTATGACGACTTCACCCGCGCCTGGATCGCCGCCTGCCGGCGAGTGATGAAGCCGAATGCGGCGCTGTGGGTCATCGGTTCCTATCACAACATCTTTCGCGTCGGCGCGATCGTCCAGGACCTCGGCTTCTGGATCCTCAACGACATCATCTGGCGCAAGTCGAACCCGATGCCCAATTTTCGCGGCCGCCGCTTCACCAACGCGCATGAAACCTTGATCTGGGCGGCGCGCGATGCCGCCAAGAAGGATTATACGTTCAATTACGAGGCGCTGAAAGCCGGCAACGACGATATCCAGATGCGCTCCGATTGGCTGATCCCGCTATGCACCGGCGAGGAACGGCTCAAGGGCGGCGACGGCAAGAAGCTGCATCCGACGCAGAAGCCGGAGGCGTTGCTGGCGCGCGCCATCCTCGCGGCATCGCGGCCCGACGACCTGGTGCTCGACCCGTTCTGCGGCACCGGCACCACCGGGGCGGTCGCGCGTCGGCTGCGGCGGCGTTTCATCGGCATCGAGCGCGACGCGGATTACGCCGCGGCGGCGGAAAAACGCATCGCCGCCGCCGAACCGCTGCCCGAGCCGACGCTCGCCGCCTTCATGACCGCGCGCGAAGCGCCGCGGGTTCCCTTCGCGGCGCTGATCGAGCGCGGCCTGGTGGCGCCGGGGATCAAGCTCGTCGACGCCAAACGCCGCCACCGCGCGCTCGTTCGCGCCGACGGCGCACTTGCGCTCGGCGCGGCGGTCGGCTCGATCCACCGGATCGGCGCGCTGGCGCAAGGGCTCGAAGCCTGCAACGGCTGGACCTTCTGGCACGTCGAGACACCGCGAGGATTGACGGTGATCGACACGCTGCGCGCGCAAGTGCGGGCGCAAATGAATCAGCGCTAGCTGAATTTCCTCCAGCAAGACGCGACGTAGGCAATCACCGCGAGTGCGATCGCACCGCCAATAACGATCTTGATGAGATCGGCTCCGCCAGAAGGAGCAAGGCCGGTCGCAACCAAATAGATTCTGCCGACAATTTCCGCGCCGATGAAAGCAATTCCCAGCGCCGCTCCCCACTTTCGCAGCGTGAGAATTGACGCGCCGCCAAGACAATAAAACGCGCCAACAATAGCGGTCGCCGCGGACGGCGGCATGCTGTGATTCAATATGCCGAGGTAATTTCCTCTGAGCCCGACCACGATCTCACCCGCGCCGGCAAGGATCGCGAACATACCGACTGCCACAATGCCGGCGCGATGGCTGATCGCCATGTCACGATCCGTCGCAGACTGAGCGCTCCTCGATCGCGCGCGCCACGACCTTGCGCATGAGGCTGGGCAGCGCCTCGCCGGCAAGGTGTGCGCGCGCGACCCAGCGCGTGCCCGCCGGGGCGGGCGTGTCTTCCGGAACTTCCGCGACATAGACCGAAAGCTCGAGCGGGAAATGCGTGAACACGTGGCGCACCACGCCGGGACGGCGGCGCCACACGGCTTCCGATCGTCGCCGTCCTGAACCGAAGCGCGGCGCCGCGCCCGGCACCGTTGCCTCATCGAAATCCGCCGTCCACTCCGTCGTTGGAACTTCGGTCATGCCGCCGAGCAGGCCGCGCGCCGGCCGCGTGCGCATCAACAAAAAATCGTCGGCGCGGCGGACGACGAAAGCGGCGCCGCGGCGCAGTGCGCCTTCGCGCTTCGGCGTCCGGCGCGGAAACGCCTCCGCCTCGCCGCGCGCGTGGGCGGCGCAGCTTCCGTTCCACGGGCACAGCGCGCAGGCCGGTTTCTTCGGCGTGCAAATGGTGGCGCCGAGGTCCATCAGCGCCTGGGCAAAATCGCCGTGGCGGCGCGCCGGCGTGAGCGCGCGCGCCAGCCGGCGCAGCTCCGGCTTGGCGCTGGGCAGCGGCTCGGCAACGGCATAGAGCCGGGCGATGACGCGCTCGATATTGCCGTCCACCGGCGTTGCCGGCAGATCGAAGGCGATGGCGGCGATCGCGGCCGCGGTATAGGGCCCGATGCCGGAAAGCGCGGCGAGCGCCGCTTCGCTCGCCGGGAATTCTCCGCCATGCCGCTCGACCACGGCGCGGGCGCAGGCGTGCAAGTTGCGGGCGCGGGCGTAATAGCCAAGCCCGGCCCAAGCTTTCAGCACCTCCTCGAGCGGCGCCGCCGCGAGCGCGCGCACATCCGGCCAATGCGCCAGAAACCGGGCGTAATAGGGCGCTGCCGCCTTGACCGTCGTCTGCTGCAGCATGATTTCGGAGAGCCAGACGCGGTACGGATCGGTCCGCTCGGGCGGCACGGCGCGCCACGGAAGCCGCCGGCGATGGCGGTCGTACCAGGCGAGCAAGGCGGTGGGTTGCGGGAATGACATCGCGGCGCGGCGCTCGGCGCGCTGTCGTCCCGCCGTATTCGCTGCTAGCGTCTTTGCCAGGCTCGTCCCTGCCGGACTCATGGCCAAGTTCCCGGCCGAGGGATGACAGAGCGCCCCATCGTGAACAAGCCCTCCCGCTCCTATGCCAAGCCGCTCCGCGACCTCCTCGGCAAGGTTGTCGGCGAAACTTTCAGGCGGCAGGGTTTTGCGTCGGCCGAGCTGGTGACCCGCTGGAGCGAAATCGTGGGCGCGGAGATTTCCACGCACAGCGAGCCCATTAAAATCCAATGGCCGCGCCCGGCCGCTCCCTTCCCCGCCGCCCTTGCCGCGCCCGTTGGCGCGACGGCGGGGTCGGAGCGGGGGCAGCCGGCCGGCACGCTGGTGCTGCGCGTCGAGGGCCCGGCCGCGGTCGAGGTCCAACACCTCGCCAACGTGATCTGCGAGCGGGTCAATCGCTTCCTCGGCTGGCGCGCCGTCGAGCGGGTGGTGTTGCGGCAGGCGCCGCTTCGGCACGGCTTGCACACATCGACCGCGGCGGCCGACCCCGCCATGGCGGCGCGCATCGCCGCGAGCTTGCCGGAAATCGCGGACGAGGATCTGCGGCAAGCGCTGGCGCGGCTGGGCGCGGCAGTCAGGCGCGGCTGACGCTCATTCGCGGACTGCGATCGACCGCCCCGAGCGTCGCGACGACGCGGGACCTTGGCGCAATGGCGTGCTAATGCCACATTTGTGCCGCAGGAAACTCTCGTCAAACCAGGAGCCGCCCTTGACACTGACACGTCGTGAAATGCTTACGGCCACGGCTTTGTTTACCCTCGCCGGGACGGCCATAGCGGGCTGCGGACTTCTACCGCTCACGAGTCCGGCCTTGGCGGATGAACCCTCGCCGGCCGACCTGGCACAGGCCGGTCCCGACGGCGATGTCGTGCTCGGCTCCGACAAGGCGCCGGTGACGATCATCGAATATGCCTCGATGACCTGCCCGCACTGCGCGCATTTCGCGACGACGACCTTTCCCGAGCTGAAGCAGCGCTACATCGACACCGGCAAGGTACGCTTCATCTTCCGCGAATTCCCGCTCGATCCGCTCGCCGCCGCCGGCTTCATGCTGGCGCGCTGCGCCGGCAAGGACAAATACATGGCGGTTGTGGAGACCCTGTTCGCCAAGCAGCAGGAATGGATGGTGCAAAAGCCGATCGGACCGCTGCGGGAAATCGCCAAACAGTTCGGCTTTACCACGCAGTCGTTCGATCAATGCCTGGCGAATCAGAAAGTGCTCGACGGCATCCAGGACGTGCGCGACCGCGCCTCCAAGAAGCTCGGAGTCAATTCCACGCCGACCTTCTTCATCAATGGCAAGAAGCTCTCCGGCGACCAGTCGATCGACGCGATGGCCAAAGTGATCGACCCCTATCTTAAGGAAGGATAAGGGTTTTCCGGTCTGGCGAGACACGCGGGGACGGCCGTTCAAAGCGCGCCGCCGCAAGCTGCGACGAGCGAAGGTCTGGAAAACGCCGCGGCCCTGTTGCGCTTGCAGGGGCGACGATTCATTCTCCGCGCCGATGCGGCAACCTTCCACGCTCCCACCGGCGTGAGCCTGTAACGATTCCCTTCGCCGCCGCCGCAAGGGAGATGGACGTAACACGCGCATGAAGTTCACGCGGCTGCGCCTGATCGGCTTCAAGTCCTTCGTCGAACCGACCGATTTCGAGATCGAACCGGGCCTGACCGGCGTCGTCGGCCCGAACGGTTGCGGCAAGTCCAATCTGGTCGAGGCCGTCCGCTGGGTCATGGGCGAAGCCTCCTACAAGGCGATGCGCGCGGCGGAGATGGACGACGTGATCTTCTCCGGCAATACCGACCGGCCGGCGCGCAATCACGCCGAAGTCGGGATCTTGATCGACAACAGCGACCGCAAGGCGCCGGCCGCATTCAACGACGGTGACACGATCGAAATCTCGCGCCGCATCGTGCGCGAGCAGGGCTCGATCTACCGCGTCAACGGCCGCGAGGTGCGCGCGCACGACGTGACCGTGTTGTTTGCCGACGCATCGACCGGAGCGCGGTCGCCGGCCCTCGTGCATCAGGGCCGCATCGGCGAGATCATCCAGGCGCGACCCGACCAGCGCCGGCGTCTCCTCGAAGAGGCAGCCGGCATTTCCGGGCTGCATGCTCGCCGCCACGAGGCGGAGCTGCGGCTCAAGGCCGCCGAGCACAATCTGGCGCGGGTCGAAGACGTCATCGGCCAACTCGCCGCTCAGCTCGCCGCGCTCAAGACCCAGGCCCGACAGGCGGTGCGCTATCGCAATATTTCCGCACAAGTGCGTCGAACCGAGGCGCTGCTGCTCCATTTGCGTTGGACGGCGGCGAAGGCCGACGTCGCCGATGCCGCGCGGGCCAAGGACGAGGCGGTCCGCGTCGTCGCCGCGCGCACCGGCGAGCAGGCGCAAGCGTCCACTCGCCAGGCGCACGTCGCGGCCGACCTGCCGGCCTTGCGCCAGGCCGAAGCCAAAGCCGCCGCGGCGCTGCAGCGGCTCATCCTGGCGCGCGACGCGCTCGAGCGCGAGGAGGCCCGCGCCAAGGAGCGCATTGGCGAACTTGACCGCCGCCTTGAGCAATTCGCCGCCGACCGCGAGCGCGAGCGCAAGCTCGAGGCCGATGCCGCGGCGGCACTCGAACGGCTCAGCGGCGAAGAGAAAACGCTCAAAGCCGCAGCGCAGGCGAGCGCCGCGCGGCTTTCCGGCGTCAACGAGCGCGTCGCCAAAGCGGACGCGGCGCTTGCCGCGTCGGAAAAGTCTTTTGCCGAGCTTACCGGAGCGCTCGCCGATCTGACGGCCCGCCGCCATCAGCTTGAGGCTGCGGTCCGCGATCACGGTGAGCGCGCCGCGCGACTCGAAGCCGAACGCGCCAATATCGAGACCGAGCTGGCCGGCGCCGGCGGCGGCGAGCCCGATCTGCCGGCGCTGGCCAAGGCGCTTGCCGCCGCGCAGGCCGCGCTCGAGGCGGCGGAAAGCGCGGCCCGTGCCGCGGAACTCGCGCATACGGGGGCAAGAGAAAAAGTCGAGGCCGCGCGCGGGCCGCTCGATGGCGCTGAGCGCCGCGTGCAGCGGCTGGAAACCGAGGCCAAGACCATCGGCAAGCTGCTGGCCGTCGAGAACAAAAATCTCTGGCCGCCGGTGATGGACGCGCTCACCGTCGCCAAGGGATACGAGAAAGCGCTGGGCGCCGCGCTCGGCGACGATCTCGACGCACCGATCGACGATTCCGCGCCGATCCGCTGGGCCGGCGCGACGGTCGATCCAACCGATCCCGGCCTGCCGCAAGGCGCCACCGCGCTCTCGCGCCATGTGCAGGCCCCGCCGCAACTGGCGCGCCGTCTGGCCCAGATCGGCGTCGTCGCCCGCGCCGAGGGAGCGCGCCTTGCGGCGATGCTCAAGCCCGGCCAGCGGCTCGTTTCGCGCGAGGGTGATTTCTGGCGCTGGGACGGCTTTGCCGTCGCCGCCCATGCGCCGACCGGAACGGCGCGCCGGCTCGCCGAGCGCGGCCGACTCGCGGCGATCGAGAATGAACTTGCGACCGTCCGCGACGAAGTCGAGGCCAAGCGCCATGCGCTTGAAACCGCGGAGGCGGCGCTCGCCGCGGCGACGGAAGCGGAGAGAGAAGCCCGCGCGCGCTGGCGCGAGGCCCAACACCTGACCGATGCCGCACGCGAGCAGCATGCCGCCGCCGAGCGCGAGATCAGCCGCAACGCGGCGCGCATCTCGGCGCTGAAGGAAGCGGGACAGCGGATCAACGCCAGCCGCGACGAAGCGCAAGCGGCCCGCCGTGACGCCGAAGCGGCGCTTGCCGCGCTCCCTGCCGCCGTCGATCTGGAAACGAAACTCGCCAAAATCAACGACGCGATTGCAACGGACCGCGATGCGCTGGCCGAAGTCCGGGTCGAAGCGCAGGCGATTGCGCGCGAGGCCGAGCTTGCCGATCGCCGGTTGCAGGCGATCGCTGCCGAGCGGACGGCCTGGGATGAACGCAGGAACGACGCCGCGGTGCAGATCGCGACCGTCGGGCGGCGCGCCGAGGAGACCGGAAGCGAGCGGATCGAGCTTGAGAACGCGCCGCAAAAATTCGCCGACCAGCGCCAGGCCCTGATCGGCGAGATCGAGACGGCCACGGCCGAACGGCGCGCCGCCGCCGACCGGCTGGCAGCGGCCGAAACTCAACTTGCCGAGGCCGACAAGGCCGCGCGCGCCGCACTCGAAGCAGTCGGCGAAGCCCGCGCCGAGGCGGCGCGCGCCGAGGAACGCTGCGACGGCGCCGAGCGCCGCCGCGGCGACATCGAACAGGAAATCCGCGATCTGCTCGACGTCGAACCGACCGCCGCGGCGGAAATCGCCGAGATCAAGGCGGGCGCCGAGCTGCCGCAGATTGCCGAGGCCGAGGCGAGACTCGAGCGCATCCGGCACGAGCGCGAACGCCTGGGTTCGGTGAACCTGCTCGCCGAGCAGGAGCTGCGCGAGGTCGAGTCGCAGCACGACAAGCTCAACGCCGAGCGCGACGACCTCGTCGAGGCCATCAGGCGGCTGCGGCAGGGCATCCACAGCCTCAACCACGAGGCGCGCGAGCGCCTGCTCGCGTCGTTCGCGAGTGTCAACGAGAATTTCCAAAAACTCTTCGTCCGGCTGTTCGGCGGCGGCAGTGCCGAATTGCAACTGATCGAGAGCGAGGACCCGCTTGAAGCCGGCCTCGAAATCATCGCGAAGCCGCCGGGCAAGAAGCCGGTGACGCTGTCGTTGCTCTCCGGCGGCGAACAGGCGCTCACCGCCTTGGCGCTCATCTTCGCCGTGTTCCTCACCAATCCGGCGCCGATCTGTGTGCTCGACGAGGCCGAGGCGGCGCTCGACGATTACAATGTCGAGCACTTCTGCAACTTGCTCGACGAGATGACGCGCTCGACCGACACCCGCTTCGTCATCATCACCCACAACCCGATCACCATGGCGCGCATGAACCGGCTCTACGGCGTCACCATGGCCGAGCGCGGCGTCTCCCAGCTGGTGTCAGTCGATCTCGAAGCCGCGGTGAAAATGCGCGAGGCGGGGTAACAACCTGCTCTCGGCATCCGGGACGCGGGCTTCAGCCCGCGAACCCGGAATCCACAATCACCGCCCGTGAATACGGATTTCGCGCTGCTCGCGGAGCCCGTTATTGCGCCGCCCGCTTCGGGCCGGACCCGTTGGCGCGGCCGAGGAATGACGTCTGCTCCTATACTTCCCCGAGCTTGAACAGCCGCATCGCGTTGGTACGGCCGATCTTCATCCTGTCGTTCTCGCTGATCGGACAGGAATCGAACCAGCGCGCGGCGTGGTCGATGTTCTCGAACGGCCAATCGGCCGAGAACAGGATGCGGTCGGCGCCGAGGACGAGCATGGCGTCGAGCAGCGCCTGGGTGTGGAAATTGCCCGAGGTGGTGATGTGGAAATTGGCGCAGAAGTAATCGCGCATGCGCTTCTTCGCCGCGTAGCTGTGCCGGTTTTCGACCCAGCCATTGGCGTTGTCGATGCGCCACATCGCATAGGGCAAGTTTTCGCCGAGATGACCGAGAACGATCTGCAAACGCGGATGGGCGTCGAACAGACCCGAGCCCATCAGGCGCAGCGCGTGCACCGCGGTTTCCTGACCGAAGGCCCACACCGGACCGAGCAGCCAAGCGTGACCTTCATAGATTCTCCTGTCGCGCGGCAGCGGATTGCGCGGATGCAGATAGAAGGGCGCGTCGAGGCGCTCGACCGCCGCCCAGAACGGCCGGTATTGCGGCAGATCGTAATAAACGGCGGTCTCCGCATCGTTGACTTGGGAAAAGCCGTTGACCAGCGCGCCGCGAAAGCCGAGCTGCGTCACGCAGCGTTCCAGCTCACGCGCCGCGACTTCGGGATCCTGCATCGGCAGCGCGGCGAGACCTTGAAAGCGGTCTGGGCGCTTGCCCACCTGTTCGGCCAAAAAATCGTTGGCCTTGCGTGCGATCTCATACGCGCGGGACGGGTCGGGAATGGCCTGCACCGCCGGCGCATTGAGCGACAAGAGCATCGTCTCGATGCCGTACTCGTCCATCAAGGCGAGCCGCCCGCCATGGATGTCGCGATTGCGGCTTTCGAGCTCCCGCCACACGCGATCGGGAAAGATGTCATGGGCGTTATCGAGAGTCTCTGGGATGGCGAAATGTTCTTCCAGCGCAATCTTGCCCTGCATGGTTACCTTCCACGCCCGTTAACCCGACACATCGCCGGCCCGGCTTTCGTCCTCGGTGGCACGGTTCTGGCGAGAAAGCGAATTGAATCGTGCGTTGTCCCGTTTCGGGGCAGCGCCGGATGGCGCTCGTCGAAAGGCGACAGTCGGGCCCGGCAGGCGATGAACACGCATCCAAACTACACGCTGGCGGCGCGGCCGCAGACCGGGCGGATGCTGCGCGCCTGGGCCGTGCTGTCGCGCGGCACCTTCTCGGGCGCCATCTTTCTGACCGACGTGGCGTTGATCGTGGCCATGTCCTGCTGCACCGGCATTGCCTATCACCTGGCCGCCTACGGCGATGCCGGCAACGTCCCCTCCTTCGTTCAGGTCGGGGTTCTGGCAGCGAGCATTTTTGCCATTTCCAACGTGTTCCGCGGCGAATACCGCCTGCCGAACTTCTTTACCTTCAAGCCGCACGCCCGGCGCACCATCCAATTGTGGAACGTGACGCTGATTTGCCTGCTCATGCTCGGCTTCCTGGCGCGGATCAGCATCGATTACTCGCGCGGCTGGATCGTGCTCTTTTATGCCGACACGCTCGCCGGACTGATCGTGCTGCGCTACGTCATCGTGCGCGTCACCGGGCTGGCGCGCGCCGCCGGGCTCGTTTCCGCGCAGCGCATCTTCCTGATCGGCACCGGCGCGCATGTCGGCGCCTTCATCAGCCATTACGAGCCGTGGATGCTCGGGATCAACATCGTCGGCTGCCGTTTTCTCACGCCGGTCGCGGCGACGACGTCGGCCGAGGAGCGGCGCGCGACGCTCGACCGCGACCTTGCCGAGGCGGTCGCCAGCGTCCGCAGTCTCGAACCCGATGCGATCTTCCTGTTGCTGCCGTGGTCCGCCACCGCGACCATCGAACGCTGCGCCGAGACCTTCCTCGCGCTGCCGATCGAGATTCATCTCGGCCCCGAGCAGATCTTGCACAAATTCGAGGAAGTCAAGCTGTCAAGACTCGGCCCACTCGCCAGCTTGCAGCTGACCCGCATGCCGCTGTCGCGGCTCGAGGTCGTACAGAAGCGGCTGTTCGATCTCGTCGGCGCGGCGGTCGCCCTCATCGTGCTGACGCCGCTTCTGGTGGCCGTCGCCATCCTTGTCAAAATCGACAGTGCCGGGCCGGTCTTCTTCGTGCAACGCCGCTACGGCTTCAATCAGCAGCCGTTCCGCATCATCAAGTTTCGCACCATGCGCACGCTCGACGACGGCGCGGTGATCGCGCAGGCGAAGCCGAACGATCCGCGCTTCACCCGCATCGGACGCTGGCTGCGGCGCTGGAACATCGACGAAATCCCGCAACTGTTCAACGTGCTCACCGGCGACATGTCGTTCGTCGGCCCGCGACCGCACGCGCTGTCGCACGATCGCGAATACGAGCGCCGCATCTCGCTCTACGCGCGCCGCCACAACGTCAAGCCGGGCATCACCGGCTGGGCGCAAATCCACGGTCTGCGCGGGGCGACCGACACCGAGGAGAAGATGCGCAAGCGCGTCGAGTACGACCTGTTCTACATCGACAATTGGTCGCTCTGGCTCGACTTGAAAATCATCGCCCGCACGCTGCTGTCGCCCGCCGCCTATCGCAACGCTTATTGAGTGAGCTTGTCCGCAATTTGGCGCGGCACCACGCGCGGCGCGCGGCGTCCCGACGAGCGGACGATTTTGCCCGCTTTACCCGGTCGCCACACCGACGAGCGCCGAGATGGCGACGACCGCGCCGAAAGTGGCGAGCGCCGTCGACAGCCATAGCACGCCGACGAGCAGCCAGACCGGATGCGGCTTGCCCATCGTCTCGGCGAGCGGGCGTGCCCAGGATTCCAGCGCCGGCTCCGCCTTGCGCAAAGCCGCGGTGGCGCGCTCGATCTCGGCAAGATCGCGCGCGAGTTGGTCGCGCTCGTAAGGCGCAAGCGAGCCGTCGGCATCGACGACGGCCGGCGCTACGCCGCTTCGCGGCGCTTCGAATTCGCGAACACCGTCCAAAACGGCATCGCCGGCCGTACTGTCCGACGCGAGAAGATCGAGATGATGCTTCGTCATGGCACTCACCTGTTTGCCGCTTCGGGAATCCCTAAACGACAAGGACCGGCCGCGCGATATTCATCAACAGCTAACCTTAACGGGGACGGTTAATCGTCCTATCTATGGCGATGGCGCGGGGCGGGTCATGCGATTGACCCGGTTATCCGCCGCCCGGACAATGTTCGCCGGCCGCCCAGCTGCGGTTGCCGAACCGATTTCCCGTCAGGCATGCCGAAGGATTCCGCCGATGAGCATCTCGACACTGATTGTCCTCGCCGTCATCGTTGTCTTGGTTTTGTGGGCGATCACGATCTACAACGGCCTCGTCGCCATGCGGCAACGGGTCAACGAAGCGTTTGCCGACGTGGACGTGCAACTGCGGCAGCGGCACGACCTCATTCCCAATCTGGTCGAGACGGTGAAAGGCTACGCCGCCCACGAACGCGGCACGCTCGACGAGGTGGTGAAAGCGCGCAACGCCGCGGTGGCCGCGCAGGGCCCGGCGCAGCAGGCGGCGGCCGAGAACGTGCTCTCGGGCGCGCTGCGCCAGTTGTTCGCGCTCGCCGAATCCTATCCCGATCTCAAGGCCAGCACCAACTTCCAGCAATTGCAGGCGGAGCTGACCGACATCGAGAACAAGATCGCGGCGGCGCGGCGCTTCTTCAACAATGCGGTGCAAGAATACAATACCGGCATGCAGCGATTCCCGGCGGCCTTGTTCGCGGCCTCGCTCGGCTTCGCGCCGAAGGACTATTTCGACCTCGGCGACGAGCGCAAGACGGTCGGCGAAGCGCCGGCGGTGAAGTTTTAGAGCATGATCCGGAAAAAGCCTGCCCCGGATTTGATCCCGGGTAGGAACCGGCTTTCCAAAAAAATCATGCTCCAGCTTTCCTCTGGATTCCCACTGGCGCGGGATTGAGCGAGAAACTTTCCATGGCCGCCTACGGTCTCTACAGCCACATCCAGTCGAACCGACGCCGCTCGCTGGCGCTGCTCATCGGCCTGTTCCTGCTCGTCTACCTTTTGGTCTATGCCGGGGCGCTGACCGCGGAGGCGCTGTCGATCGATGCCGACCTCGACACGCTGATGCGGCGCGCCTTCAGCGATCTCATCAGCGCGGCGCCGGTGGCGACGCTGGGCACGGCGCTTTGGATAGTCGTCGCCTATTTCTTCCACCAGGCCATGATCGACGCGTTGACCGGCGGGCGCGAGGTCACGCGCGCGGAGCAGCCGCGGCTCTATAACATCCTGGAAAATCTCTGCATCTCGCGCGGGATCGCCATGCCCAGGCTCAGGGTGATGGAGAGCGACGCGCTCAACGCCTTTGCCACCGGCATGAACGCGAAACAGTATTCGATCACCGTCACGTCGAGCCTCATCGGCCGGCTCAACGACGCCGAAATCGAATCGGTGCTCGGCCACGAGCTGACCCACATCCGCAACGGCGACGTCCGCATGATGGTCATCGCCGTCGTCATCGCCGGCGCCATCTCCTTTTTCGCGGAATTGTTCTTCCGGCTCTGGTTCTACAGCGGTTTTCGCGGCCCGCGATCATCCGGCGACCGCAGGGGCGGCGGCGCCGGCCTCGCGATATTGATCGCCGTCGGACTCATCGTCGTCGCCTATCTCTTGTCGTTCATCATTCGCCTGGCTTTGTCGCGCTCGCGCGAATTCCTCGCCGATGCCGGGTCGGTCGAGCTCACCAAAAACCCCGATGCGATGATCTCGGCGCTGCGCAAGATCGAGGGCCGCGGCGAATTGCCGGGAGCGACGTCGGCGGTGATGGAAATGTGCGTCGACAATCCGCGCGAGGGTTTTGGCGAGCTGTTCGACACCCATCCGACGGTGGAGAGCCGGGTCGCGGCTCTGGTCAAGTTTGCCGGCGGCCACGATCCCGGCCCGATCGCGTTGCCGCCGCAAGCCGGCGGCGAGGACGAGCAGTCCGACACCGATCAAGCGCCGGCCGAAGGCCCATGGGGATCGGCAACGCAGAGCGGCCCGTGGGGGCCCTCCGCCGCGGATGCCGACGCGGTTGCCACCGGACAGCCGCTCCCGCCATCGCCTTCGCCGGCGCAGATCGACGGCCCCTCCGAGCCCGGACCCTGGGGGCCGCATCGCAGCGGGTAGCGCCGGAAAGATGATGCGTCCTGCGAACGGCGCAGCACATCCATCACCTGATCCTCCTCTTTCAGGATGGCGAAAGAGAAAGTAACCTCCGCCGGTGACAGGGCGGAGGGTATCAGCCGTAATCGCGCCACAATCCGCTTTGCCGTGCCGGCAGGTACGCACGCCAGCTGGGCTTCCAAACAGGGCCCGGTGTGGTAGAACCGGAAGCGGGGAAAATGGGGCGCGACGCTTTCGATTTGCCGCTGTTTTCCGCCCGGATTCAAAGCCGGATGGACGGTTATGGCGCGGCGCGACGGCAGTGAGGGATCGACCATGGCGAAGCCAACGGTGGTCGTGGTGGGCGCGGACAAGGGCGGCGTCGGCAAGACCACGGTCGCGCGCACGCTGCTCGATTATTTCACGGCGCACCACGTGCCGACGCGCGCATTCGATTCCGAATCGCCCAAAGGCACCTTGAAGCGCTTTCATCCCGACCTCACCGACGTCGTCGACGTCACCTCGGTCTCCGATCAGATGCGGATCTTCGACACGGTGTCGGACGCCAACGTGACGGTGATCGACGTGCGCGCCGGGCTCCTCTCGCCGACGCTGCACGCCTTGCGCGACATCGGGTTCCTCGATTCGGTGAAGAAGGGGCAGCTCACCTTCGTCGTCTTCCATATCCTCGGCCCGTCTCTCGCCTCGCTCAACGAGATCGAGGAAACATCCGCCTTCACCGGCGACGCCCGGTATTTCCTGGTCAAGAACTTCATCAACAACACCAGCTTCTTCGAATGGGATCAGGCCACCTACTCCTCGTATTTCAAGAAGCACAAGGACGCCGTCGAAATCGCCATTCCCAAGCTCAATGAGATGGCCTTCGAGCAAGTGGAGCTCGCCTCGGTTCCCTTCCTCACCTTCGTCGCCAATAAGGGCGCAAAGGGCGAGGCGGCCAACTATTCGTTCGTGCTGCGCGGCTATGTGCGCCACTGGCTCAGCAACGTCTGGGCCGAGTATGACCGCGTCAAGCTCAATGATATCTTTGCCGGCGCCGCGGCCGCGGTGGCGGGCGGAGCGTCGGCGGCAAGCGGCGCGCGCGTATCGGTCGTCAGCCGGTCCTAAAACGCAATCCGATCACATTGAATCGGATCGCGCTTAAGCTTCTTGGCGGAGCATGATCTTTTCGGGAAACCGGTTCCCACTTTTCCCGGACGCGCTCTAAATCACGGCGATCAGCGCGGCAACAGGCTCGCGCCCATCAAAAACTTGTCGACGGCGTGCGCCGCCTGCCGGCCTTCGCGGATCGCCCACACCACCAGCGACTGGCCGCGGCGCATGTCGCCGGCGGCGAACACCTTGTCGATCGAGGTGCGGTAATCGTCGGTCGAGGCGCGCACATTGCCGCGTTGATCGAGCGCGAGGCCGAGATTTTCGATCATGCCTTCGCGCACCGGATGCACGAAGCCCATTGCCAGCAGAACAAGCTCGGCGGCGATCTCGAATTCGCTGCCGGGCACGGGCTTCATCTGGCCGTCGATGTGTATGCAGTGGAGTTTTTGCACGGCCCCGTTCGCGCCCGAGAACCGCGTCGTCATCACCGCGAAATCGCGCGTGGCGCCTTCTTCATGGCTCGACGAAGTGCGCAGCTTGAGCGGCCAATTCGGCCAGGTGAGCATCTTGTTCTCGCGCAACGGCGGGGCGGGGAGAATTTCGAAATTGGTGACCGACAGCGCGCCCTGGCGGATCGCGGTGCCGATGCAGTCCGAGCCGGTGTCGCCGCCGCCGATGACGACGACGTGCTTGCCGCCGGCGAGGATCGGCTCGCCGGCGAGCAGCGGCTCGCCGCTCACCCGCCGGTTCTGCTGCGGCAGAAATTCCATGGCGAAATGGATGCCGTTGAGCTCGCGGCCGGGAACCGACAAATCGCGCGCCTTCTCGGCGCCGCCGGTCAGCACCACGGCGTCGTAATCGGCGAGGAGCTTCTCGGCGGCCACGTTGACGCCGACATGGGCGCCATAACGGAAGACGACGCCTTCACCTTCCATCTGCGCGACGCGGCGGTCGATGTGATGCTTCTCCATCTTGAAGTCGGGAATGCCGTAGCGCAGGAGCCCGCCGGCCTTGGCCCATCGCTCATGGACGTGAACCTCGTGGCCGGCGCGCGCGAGCTGCTGCGCGCAGGCGAGGCCGGCCGGCCCCGAGCCGACGATCGCGACTTTCTTGCCGGTGCGCTCCTTCGGCGGCTCCGGCCTGAGCCCCTGCGCGATGGCGCGGTCGGCGATCGCGCACTCGATCGATTTGATGGTGACCGGGTTCTCGTCGATGTTGAGCGTGCAGGACGCTTCGCATGGCGCCGGGCAGACCCGGCCGGTGACTTCCGGAAAATTGTTGGTCGAATGCAGATTGCGCGCGGCTTCGTCCCAATCACCGGCATAGACCAGATCGTTCCAATCGGGAATCTGGTTGTTGACCGGGCAGCCCGGCGTGCCGGGCTTGAGCGAGCCGTTGCCCATGCAATAAGGCACGCCGCAATTCATGCAGCGCGCGGCCTGCGTGCGGCACTCCTGTTCCGGCAGCGGCAGGATGAATTCGCGCCAATGGCGGATGCGCTCTTCGACCGGCTCGTAATGACGGTCTTCGCGTTCGTATTCGAGAAAACCGGTGACCTTGCCCACTTCGTTCTCTGTTCCGCCCGGCGCCGCCCGCGCCGCCGGCCGCCCGGTGCCGCCGCCCTTATTCCGCCGCCTGCATGGCAGCGGACTGCGCTTTGATTTCGTTGAGCGCGCGCCGATACTCGACCGGCATCACCTTGCGGAATTTTCGGTACCAGATCGGCCACTCGGCGAGGATTTTGGCGGCGACGGTCGAGCCGGTGAAGCGCGCGTGGCGCGCGATCAGGTGATGCAGGCGCGAGGCGTCGTGGCGGCTCATATCGGCCATGATGTCGATGCGGCCGTGCGTCTCCAGATCGTGCAGGTGGTGCAGCACGCGGGCGTTGAATTCCTCCTCCTGCGGCATCGGTTCCAGCTCGACCATGGCGAGATTGCAGCGCGAGGCGAAGGTGTCGTCCTCGTCGAGCACATAGGCGACGCCGCCCGACATGCCGGCGGCGAAATTGCGGCCGGTGCGGCCGAGCACGACCACCACGCCGCCGGTCATGTATTCGCAGCAATGGTCGCCGGCGCCTTCGATGACGGCGACGGCGCCGGAATTGCGCACGGCGAAACGCTCGCCGGCGACGCCGCGGAAATAGCACTCGCCTTCGATCGCGCCGTAGAGCACGGTGTTGCCGACGATGATCGATTCTTCGGGCACGATCCCGGATTCGGCCGGCGGCCGAATCACCAGGCGACCGCCGGAAAGTCCCTTGCCGACATAATCGTTGGCGTCGCCTTCAAGTTCGAAGGTGACGCCGCGGGCGAGGAACGCGCCGAAGCTCTGCCCGGCGGTGCCCTTGAACCGGATCACGATGGTGTCGTGCGGCAAGCCGTCGTGACCGTAGCGCTTGGCGATCTCGCCGGAGAGCATGGCGCCGGTGGTGCGGTCGGTGTTCCGGATCGGCATGGCGAGACGCACCGCCGCGCCGCGGTCGAGCGCCGCGCGCGATTGCGCGATCAGCTTGCGGTCGAGAATGTCGCGGATCTTGTGGTCCTGTTGCTCGCAATTGAAGATGGCGACGCTCGGCGGCACGTCCGGCTTCATGAACAGCTTGGAGAAATCGAGCCCGCGCGCCTTCCAGTGGTCGACCAGCTTGCGCGCGTCGAGCATCTGCATCTGCCCGACCATCTCGTCGAAGGTCCGGTAGCCCATCGCCGCCATCAACTCGCGCGCCTCCTCGGCGACGAAGAAGAAGAAATTGATGACGTGCTCGGGCTGGCCGCGGAAGCGCTTGCGCAGCACCGGGTCCTGAGTGGCGACGCCGACCGGACAGGTGTTGAGGTGGCACTTGCGCATCATGATGCAGCCGGCGGCGATGAGCGGCGCGGTCGAGAAGCCGAACTCGTCGGCGCCAAGAAGCGCGCCGACGACCACGTCGCGGCCGGTGCGGATGCCGCCGTCCACCTGGACCGCAATCCGACCGCGCAGGCGGTTGGCGACCAGCGTCTGATGGGTCTCGGCGAGCCCGATCTCCCAGGGCGAGCCGGCGTGCTTGATCGAGGTGAGCGGGGAGGCGCCGGTGCCGCCCTCATAGCCGGCGATGGTGACGTGATCGGAGCGCGCCTTCGACACCCCGGCGGCGACGGTGCCGACGCCGACCTCGGAGACGAGCTTGACGGAAACGTCGCCCTGCGGATTGACGTTCTTCAGGTCGAAGATGAGCTGGGCGAGATCTTCGATCGAGTAGATGTCGTGATGCGGCGGCGGCGAAATGAGGCCGACGCCCGGCGTCGAATGGCGCACCTTGGCGATCACCTTGTCGACCTTGTAGCCCGGCAACTGGCCGCCTTCGCCGGGCTTGGCGCCCTGCGCGATCTTGATCTGCATCATGTCGGAATTGACGAGGTATTCGGCGGTGACGCCGAAGCGGCCCGACGCCACCTGCTTGATCGCCGAGCGCATGGAATCGCCGTTCGGCAACGGCTTGAAGCGGTCGGATTCTTCGCCGCCCTCGCCGGTGTTCGACTTGCCGCCGATCCGGTTCATGGCGACGGCGAGCGTGGTGTGCGCCTCGCGCGAGATCGAGCCGAACGACATGGCGCCGGTCGAGAAGCGCCTGACGATGGCCTTCGCCGGCTCGACCTCCTCGATCGGCACCGGCGCGCGGCCGTCCTCCGCCGCCGACTTGAGGCGGAACAGGCCGCGGATGGTGATGAGCCGCCGCGATTGCTCGTTGATGAGCTCGGCGTATTGCCGGTACTTCTCGTAGGAGTTGCCGCGCACCGCGTGCTGCAGGGCGGCGACCGTGGTCGCGTTCCAGACGTGGTCCTCGCCGCGCACGCGCACGGCATAATCGCCGCCGACGTCGAGCGCGGTGCGGTAGATCGGCGCGTCGCTGAAGGCGTCGCGATGGCGGCGCACCGCCTCTTCCGCGATTTCGGCGAGGCCGACGCCCTCGATGCGCGTCGCCGTGCCGGTAAAATATTTGGCGACGAAATCGGATTTCAGGCCGACGGCGTCGAAAATCTGCGCGCCGCAATAGGACTGATAGGTGGAGATGCCCATCTTCGACATCACCTTCAGCAGTCCCTTGTCGATCGACTTGGTGTAGCGCTTGAGGATCTCTTTCTCGTCGTGCTTCTGCGGCAGCGCGCCGCGCATGGCGAGGAGCGTCTCGAACGCGAGATAGGGATTGATCGCCTCGGCGCCGTAGCCGGCGAGGCAACAGAAATGGTGCACCTCGCGCGGCTCGCCGGATTCCACCACCAGGCCGACCGACGTGCGCAAGCCCTCGCGGATCAAGTGATGGTGCACGGCGGCGCAGGCGAGCAGCGAGGGAATCGGGATGCGGTCGGCGCCGGCGCGGCGGTCGGAGAGGATGATGATGTTGATGCCGTCGCGCACGGCGGCGTCGGCCTGCCGGCACAGCGCGGCGACGGCGGCCTCCATGCCGGCGGCGCCGGCCTCCGCCGGCCAGGTGACGTCGAGCGTCAACGATTTGAAATGCGATTCGGCGATTTCCGAGATCGAGCGGATCTTTTCAAGATCCGCGTTGGTCAGGATCGGCTGCCGGACCTCCAGGCGCTTGGTGTTCGACATGCCCTCGAGGTCGAACAGGTTCGGCCGCGGTCCGATGATCGAGACCAGGCTCATGACCAGCTCCTCGCGGATCGGGTCGATCGGCGGGTTGGTCACCTGGGCAAAATTCTGCTTGAAGTAGGTGAACAGAAGCTTCGGCCGATCCGAGAGCGCCGAGATCGGCGTGTCGTTGCCCATGGAGCCGACCGGCTCCTCGCCGGTGGTCGCCATCGGCGTCATCAAGAGTTTGAGATCCTCCTGGGTATAGCCGAAGACCTGCTGGCGATCGAGCAGCGACAGGTTCGAGATCGGCGCCGCTTCCGCCGCCGCCGGCAATTCCTCGAGCACGATCTGCGTGTGCTCGAGCCATTCGCGATAGGGATGGCTCTTCGCCAGCGTGCTCTTAAGTTCCTCGTCGGGAATGAGCCGGCCCTGGTCGAGATCGACCAGCAGCATCTTGCCCGGCTGCAGCCGCCACTTGACGACGATGTCCTGTTCCGCGACCGGCAGCACGCCCACTTCCGAGGCCATGATGACGCGGTCGTCGCGGGTGACGATATAACGCGCCGGGCGCAGCCCGTTGCGGTCGAGCGTGGCGCCGATCTGCCGGCCGTTGGTGAAGGCGATCGCCGCCGGGCCGTCCCACGGCTCCATCAGCGCGGCATTGTACTCGTAGAAGGCGCGGCGCTCCTCGTCCATGAGCGGATTGCCCGCCCAGGCTTCGGGAATCATCATCATCATCGCGTGGGCGAGCGGATAGCCGCCCATGGTCAGAAATTCGAGCGCATTGTCGAAGCAGGCGGTGTCGGACTGGCCTTCGTAGGAGATCGGCCACAGCCTCTTGATGTCGGCGCCGAATTTCGGCGAGGCGACGGTCGCCTGCCGCGCCGCCATCCAGTTGTTGTTGCCGCGCAGCGTGTTGATCTCGCCGTTATGCGCTATCATGCGGTAGGGATGAGCGAGCGACCAGGTCGGGAAGGTGTTGGTCGAGAAGCGCTGGTGCACGAGCGCGAGCGCGCTCTCGAAATCCGGATCGCGCAAATCGGGGTAATAGGTGCAGAGCTGGTCGGCGAGGAACATGCCCTTGTAGATCACCGTGCGGCAGGAGATCGACACCGGGTAATAGTTCGAGATGCGCCGCTCGCGCCTGCCGTACAGCGTAGCGGAGATGGTCTTGCGCAAGATGTAGAGCCGGCGCTCGAACTCTTCCTCTGAGGTGACCTTCGGATTGCGCGCGATAAAGACCTGCTTGTGCACCGGCTCGGTGGGTTTCACCGTTTCGCCGAGCGTCGAGTTGTCGGTCGGCACGTCGCGCCAGCCGAGGATTTTCATGCCCTCCCGCGCGGCGACCGCCGCGTAGGTGTCCATGATCTCCGCCCGCCAGGCCGCTTCGTGCGGCAGGAACAGCACGCCGACGGCATAGTGGCCGGGCGCCGGCAGCGCGAAGCCGAGCTCCGCCGCCTTCTTGGCGAAAAACTTGTGCGGCGTCTGCACCAGGATGCCGGCGCCGTCGCCGGCGCGCGGATCGGCGCCGACCGCGCCGCGATGCTCGAGATTGAGGAGGATGGTGATCGCGTCTTCGACGATCTTGTGCGAACTCTTCCCCTTGATGTCGGCAATGAATCCGACCCCGCAGGAATCCTTTTCCAGCGTCGGATCGAACAGGCCGAAAGCGGTGGCGCTCATATTATCCTCGCACCGCGCGTCGGAGCCCCGAACGGTCCGCATCCGAGGTTCCGCCGCCATCCACCAGGGCGAGCTACGCATCCGGGAGGCAACCTTCGTGCCCTAAGGCCTCGGGTTGCTTATTTTGCCGCGGTCGGACGCGCCCTCGCCCTTGGCGGCTGGCCCACCCGCGTCTTTCCTCCACCTGTTCCTTCCGCCCTTGCGGGGAGAGGTCAGGAGGCCGCGCGCGCTATCGGCCACCAATTGGGACAGCAATGCTGTCCTATACGGAACATGACAGTTTCCGGGCGCCAATACAAGGGCAACGCTCTTCCCGTCCCCGCCGTTCGGGGAGGCAATGGAAGGCATCGACGTTTTGGCCTCGGCCCTTCTTCTGCAATGTCCTGCCGCACAAGTGGACCACGGGACGCTCGCAAGCGCAATGGGTTAGACTCTTTTGCTCCCTGCCCTCTTGTGTTGCCGGAGCGGCGGCTTCGGCCTCGTCACGCGAGCAGTTCGACCCGTCCAGATTTGAGCGCGTAGACGCCGCCGACAATGCGGATTTTCTTGCTGTCGGCGGCGGCGCTGAGGATCGGCGCGGCGGCCTTGAGTTTCTCGACATTGAGCATGACGTTGCGGCGAATCGCGTTGGCGAGCATGTCGCCGGGCGCGCCTTGCACGGCGTTGACCGCCGGGGTGAGAGCGGCGACCAGCGCCGGCAGGTGGCCAGGAAGCGTAGTGCCGTCCTTAACCGATTTGATAGTCGCATCGACGGCGCCGCAGGCTTCGTGGCCGAGCACCATGATGAGCGGCGTGTTGAGCGCCTGGACCGCATATTCGAAGCTGGCGAGAATATCGTCGTTGATGAAATTGCCGGCGACGCGGCAGACGAAGATATCGCCGAGCCCCGCATCGAAGCAGAATTCGGGCGCGACGCGGGAATCGGCGCAACTGAGAACGGCGGCGAAAGGATTCTGCCCCCGGCTCAGCGCTTCGCGTTCGTGCTTGAAGTTTTGCCGTCTGCCCACGCCCTCGACGTAGCGGGCGTTGCCCCGCATCAGGCGATCGAGCGCGGCGTCGGGCGAGAGCACGTTTTCCGGCTTCGGCGGCGCCTGGGCGTTCGCGGCCAACGCCTGCGGGGCAATGGCCAATCCCGCCGCCGCGGCCGTCGCGAGTTTCAAGGCGCTTCGCCGGGCGATCATCGGCGCCGGCCTCGCTCGCGTCGCGCAAAAATCGCACATATTTGCCTCCCGTCAATGGTAATTCAGGCTCACGTCACGATCTTCGCATCCCAACGATTGACGATAAATGGATACGAAACGAACCCACCAAAACAAGCATAAAGCATAATCGATCGAGCGGCGGAGAATCCGGGAGCGGCGTTTGCACCGATCCGTCGTTCCCGGATGCGGCGGCGCTCATGCCGGCTTCTCGTCCTCCCGCACGCGGGGCGGAGGATCATGGCCTTTTGATATACTCCGCAGCGGGCGATCGATTCGCGCCGTAACGCCGAACTAAGGACGCTCATGCTGCCGTGAACGATGGCCCGCCGCCCAACGCCAAAGCCTCGCGCATTCATGAACGCGATCGCGCGATCGAGCCGGATCCGGATTCGATCGCGGCGCAGTTCGAGCACGCCGGCCTCCTCAGGGAGCGAGGTTTGTTCGAGGAGGCGAAGCGCCGCTATCTCGAGCTTCTGCGCCGCGAGCCGACCCATTTCGGCGCGCTGAACGACTTCGGAACGCTGCTGCTCAGGGCCGGATACAAGACCGCCGCCCGCACGGTGTTCGCCAAGGCCGTCGCGCATCATCCGAACAATCCGACGGGGCACGTCAATCTTGCCAATCTTTTGTTCCTGGTCGGCGAACTCGGCGAGGCTCGTCGCCATTTCGAAACCGCCTTGAAGATCGATCCCGAGCATATTCACGCCCATCGCGGCATGGGCAATCTTCTGGCCGAACTCGGCGACGCGGCCGGCGCGCGACGGCATCGCGACAAGGGTTTCAAGGATCATTTCCTGACAACGTTGCCTTATCGCGGAGACAATCCGCCTGTTAAGATTCTCCTCCTGGTCTCCGCGCTCGGAGGAAACATCCCTACGGGTCCCATTCTCGACGACCGCTATTTTCAGAACACGACGCTGGTGACCGAATACGCCGATCCGGACCTCTCGCTGCCTGCCCACGATTTCGTCTTCAACAGCATCGGCGACGCGGATTTGTGCCGCGACGGTCTCGCCGCCGCCCGTGCGATCGTCGCCCGAACGGATCGGCCGGTGATCAATCATCCCGCAGCGGTGCTCAAGACCGGGCGACTGGCGAATGCCGAACGCCTGAACGGCATTGCCGGCGTCAGGACTCCGCGAATGACGGCGTTGCCGCGGGACCTGCTCGCCGGTCGCGGCGCGGCGGCGGCGGTGGAGAGCCGCGGATTTGCCTTTCCACTTCTGCTGCGCGCGCCCGGATTCCACACCGGCCGGCATTTCATTCACGTCGAGCATCCGCAAGACCTTGCCGCGGCGGCACGCGCGCTGCCCCGAGAGACGCTGTGGGTCATCGAGTTCATGGACGCCCGCGGGGCAGACGGAATGTTCCGCAAATGCCGAGCCATGATCATAGACGGCAAATTATATCCGCTTCATCTCGCGATTTCGCGGCATTGGAAGGTTCATTACTTCAGAGCCGACATGGCGGACTCGGCGGAGCATCGTGCGCAGGACGCCGCGTTTCTCGACGACATGGCGAGCGTGGTGGGCGCGCACGGCATGGCCGCCCTCGAGCGCATCTGCACGACGCTGGCGCTCGACTATGGCGGCATTGATTTCGCAGTCGGCCGCGAAGGCGACATTTTGCTGTTTGAGGCTAATGCGACCATGGTTCTCATTCCGCTGTCGCCCGACCCGAAATGGGATTATCGCCGCCCCGCTTTCGAGCGGGTGTTTGCGGCCGTGCGCGCGATGCTCATGGACAGAGCAGCCGCCAGCCGATCCGGGATGCGCCGCGCCCCATCGCCGCCCTAATTGCGGCTAACCTCATGGCGGCGGGCGTTCGGCATGCACTGTGAGGGGATACCGTGAAGGTGAGAGTATTCGGGACCGCCGCGGTCTCGCTGTCGTTCTTGCTCTGGGCCGCCGTAACCGGCCAAGCGCAAACGCCACCCCCAGCCCCGCCGCAAGCATCGCCGTCGGGGCCGCTGCCATTGCCCGGCTTCATGCCGCCCTACGAGGTCGCCAGAATTGTGCGCTCGGCCGGGTTCGATCCGCTGGCGCCACCGCTGCGCGAAGGCACGACCTATGTGCTGCGCGCGACCGATTTCCGCGGCATCCTCATGCGCGTGGTGGTCGACGCCCACAGCGGCGCCATCCGCGCCGTCAATCGGATCGTGGCCGGTCCAGGCCGCTACGGCCAGTTCGGAATGCTGTCGCCGCCTGACGCACCGCCGCCCTACTACGCGCCGCCCCCCTATGCTCCGCCGTCTTACGGTGGCCCGGAATTGAGCGCGCCCGACCAGGCATCCGACGAGCAGGAGATGGTACCTGACGACCAAAATGCCGCGCTTCCGCCGCCGCCCGAGCCAATTGCGCCGCCGCCTGCCGCGCATTCCGCGTCCGGCGCGAGCCTGCCGGCATCCCCGCCGCTGCCGCGCCCGCGCCCCGCGGAGCTTGCGGCGCGCAAGGCCGCCGCCGATGCCGCCTCCGCCGCCAAGACTGGCACGGCGGCTCGCGCACCTGCGACTGCACCGGCGAAGCCGCCGCCGCTACCGCCGCTGAACGATTGATCGCGTTCCTCGCGCGCCCCTGCGCGCGGCCAACTTGCCAACCCTTCGGCTTGCTCCCACCATGGACGCAGCGGAAAGCCGCAGTGATGGCGGTCACGATGCCGTCGCCGGCGGTTTTAGAGCATGATCCGGAAAAAGCCTGCCCCGGACGTGATCCGGGGTGGGAACCGGTTTTCCGAAAAGATCATGCTCCATCAATAAGCTAGCGTGCAATCCGATTCAATGTGATCGGATTGCGCGCTAGCCGGAGCCGGATAACCAGCGTGGCGGGCGAAAGCCAACATCTCGTGGCCGATGCGGCGGCGCGGATTTTCGCCGACCTCGCCGAGCCTTCAGCCATCAACCGCGCCGAGAATGGCGGCTGGAAGGAGCCGCTTTGGCGTGCGCTCGGCGACGCTGGGCTCACCCTCGCCTGGGTTCCGGAAGCGCTCGGCGGCTCGGGCGCAAGCCTCGCCGACGGCTTTGCCGTTCTCGGCGTCGCCGGCCGCTTCGCGCTCGCCGTGCCACTCGCGGAAACGCTGGCCGCGGGTTGGCTGTTGGCGTGCGCCGGACTTGAGGCGCCGTTGACGCCGATGACGCTCGCCCCGGTCCGCCCGCGCGACCGCGTCGCGGCCGATGCGGACGGCAAGCTGAGCGGCCGCGCCGGCGGCGTCCCTTTTGCGCAAGACTGCCGGCACATCGCCGTGCTCGCCGATGGCGGCGAGCGGCCGGTGATTGCGCTCGTCGAGATCAAGGATTGCCGGCTGAGCGAAGGCCGCAATCTCGCCGGCGACGCCATGAATGTCGTCACCTTCGATCGCGCAAAACCGCTGCGGAGCGCGCCGGTGCCGGGCGGCTTCGGCCGATCGCACCTGCTGCTGATGGGATCGACCATCCGCAGCGTCGCGACCGCCGGCGCGCTCGAAGCGATCTTGGCGCTCAGCCTCGCCTACGCCCGTCAACGCGTCGCCTTCGAGCGGCCGATCGGCAAATTCCAGGCGGTGCAGCAGAACCTGGCGCGGCTTGCCGGCGAGGTCGCCGCCGCGCTGGCGGCGGCGGGCTCGGCGGCCGACGCCATCGCGCAGGCCGCCGCATTCGACGAGGCCGTGTTTCTCGAAGCGGCGTCCGCCAAGATCCGCGTCGCCGAAGCCGCCGCCGAAGGCGCGGCGATCGCGCACCAGGTTTTCGGCGCCATCGGCTTTACCAGGGAGCATATGCTGCACCGCTTCACGCTGCGCATGCTGTCCTGGCGCGACGATTTCGGCAGCGAAAGCTATTGGGCCGCCGAGCTCGGCAGGCACGTCGCCCGCCGCGGCGCCGACGAATTCTGGCCGCTGGTCGCCGCGCGATGACCGTCAATCTCAACTTCGATCCGATCCGCCTGCCGCCCGAGTGCCAGGCCCTGCGCGCCGAGGCGCGCGCGTTCCTGGCGGAGGAAATCGCCACCGGCACGTTCGATCCGCACCGGCCGGGGGATGGAGATTCGCACGACCGCGCCTTCAGCCGGCGCGTCGGCGCCCGAGGCTGGATCGGCATGACCTGGCCGAGGCCATACGGCGGACACGAGCGCAGCCATTTGGAGCGCTACGTCGTCACCGAAGAATTCCGCGCCGCCAACGCGCCGGATCACTTCCACTTCGTCGCCGACCGCCAGAGCGGCCCGATCCTACTCAAATACGCCCCCGAGCACGTCAAAAAGGACATCCTGCCGCGCATTTGCCGCGGCGAGCTATGTTTCGCCATCGGCATGAGCGAGCCGGGCTCCGGCTCCGACCTGTTCGCGGCCAAGGCCAAGGCGAGCAAGGTCGACGGCGGCTGGCGCATCAACGGCAGCAAGATCTGGACCACGAGCGCCCATGTCGCCGACTACATGCTCGCGTTGTTCCGCACCTCGCCGCCGAGCAAAGAGAACCGCCGCCACGGGCTCACGCAGTTTCTGGTCGACATGAAGAGCCCGGGCATCGCGGTGAACCCGATCTATCAGATGACCGGGCAGCGCGGTTTCAACGAGGTGGTGTTCGTGGATGCATTCGTGCCCGACGATTACGTGATGGGCGAGATCGACGGCGCCTGGAAACAGGCGACCAGCGAACTCGCCTATGAACGCAGCGGGCCGGAGCGCTTTCTCGAGACTTTTTACGTGCTGGTCGGGCTCATCCGCGCGCTCGGGCCGCAGCCCGATCTGCGCGGCGCCGAAGGGCTCGGCCGGCTGGTGGCGCAATTGCACACCTTGCGGCGCATGTCGGTCTCGGTCGCCGGCATGCTGCAGGCCGGCAAGGAGCCGGTGGTCGAAGGCTCGATCGTCAAGGATCTCGGCACCCTCTGGGAGCAGAAGCTACCCGGCCGGGTGCGCGAGCTGGCCGCGTTCCTCGAACCGGAAATCATCAACCGCGCGCCGCTCGCCGATCAACTCGCCTTCGCCACCATGATCGCGCCCAAGCTCACCATCCAAGGCGGCACCACCGAAATCCTGCGCGGCATCATCGCGCGCGGGCTGGGCCTGCGCTGAGGCGAATGGACGATGCCGGATATTGACAAATTGCTGTGGCCGAATTCGGTGGCGGTGGTCGGCGCCTCCTCCGATACCCACGGCCTGCGCGGCCGGATTTTCGAGATCCTCCGCAGCTATCCGTTTGCCGGAAAGATCTATCCGGTCAGCCGCAGCGCCGCCGAAGTGCAAGGCGTGAAGGCCTATGCGTCCGTCGAAGCGCTGCCGGAGCCGGTCGATCTCGCGGTCCTGATCGTTCCCGCCGCCTATGTGCCGGCGGAGCTCGAGCGCTGCGGCCGCGTTGGCGTAAAGGCGGCCGTTATCCCCAGCTCCGGCTTTGCCGAAGAGAGCGAAGCCGGCGCGCGCCTGCAGCGCGAGATCGTCGCCACCGCGCGCCGTTACGACATGGCGGTCGGCGGGCCGAACATGGAAGGCTTCGCCAATATCGCCGCCGCGCTGTGCCCGACCTTCAGCCCGGCCATGGACAAGAGCGCCGGGCCGCTCGCGCCCGAGTGTGCGCTCGGCCGCGGTCAGGTCTCGGTGGTCTCCCAGAGCGGCGGACTCGGCTTTGCCTTTTTCGACCGCGCGCGACCGCGCAATCTCAAGTTCCGCTATATCGTGACGACCGGAAATGAAGCCGCGCTGGAGATTGCCGACTTCGTCGATTACATGCTCGACGAGGGCGAGACCGATGTCTTCCTGCTGTTGCTCGAAGGCGTAAAGACGCCGGAGAAATTCAAGCGCATCGCTGAAAAGGCGCTCAGGGCCGGCACGCCGCTGATCGTGCGCAAGATCGGCCAATCGGCGCCGGGCAGCCGGGCGGTCGCTTCGCATACCGCCGCGCTCGCCGGCTCGACGGCGGCCTATCGCGCCGTGTTCGAGCGCTATGGCATGATCGAAGGACGCGACTTCGACGAGATGCTCGACATCGCCATGGGCTTCCTCGCCTGCGGCGACCGCTTGCCGGCCGGAAGGCGCGTCGGCATCTGCACGGCATCGGGCGGGGCCGGCGTGTGGATGGCGGATGCGTGCGCCGCCGCAGGTCTCGACGTGCCGGTGCTCGACGATGCGACGCGCGCCGCGATCGACGTTCACCTGCCCGCTTACGCCAGTTCGCAGAACCCGGTCGATTCCACCGCCCAGGGCGTGCAAAAGCTCGGCTACGCACGGTTCGCGCAATTGGTGGCGCGCTCGCTCGCGGTCGACGGCGTCGTCGTCGTGATCACGGCGCGCCGTTCGGCTTTCCTCGAAGCCGACCTGCCGAAGCTCAAGGACTTGGCGCGCGAAACGAACAAGCCCGTGTTCATGTGGACCTATACGCTTCCCTCCGAGCGCACCGTCGAAATCCTCAACGAAGCCGGCTACCCGCTGTTCACCCGTGCGCAGGGCTGCGCCCGCACCTTGCGCGCGATGGCCGACTATCGCGTGCTGCGCGAGCGCTGGCTGCGCCCGATCGAGGTCGCAACGCCGCGCGTCCACGAGCGCGCGAAAGCCGGCGCGATGCTGGCGGAGTCCGATTCGAGGCTGTGCGAATATCGGGCACGGCAATTGTTGGCCATTTACGGTGTCGGCGCCGACAACATGGGCGAACTGGTGCATTCGGCCGAGGAAGCGGCCGCCGCCGCGCGGGCGATCGGCCGGCCCGTGGCGCTCAAGGTCCAGTCCGCCGACATCCCGCACAAGACCGAAACCGGCGCCGTCGCCTTGAATCTTGCCGGAGCGGAGACGGTGCGCGCCGCTTATGACCGCGTGCTCGCTGCCGCCAAGCGCCATGCGCCGGCCGCGCGCATCGACGGCGTGCTGGTGCAGCCGATGGCGCCGCCCGGACGCGAGGTCATCCTCGGCGTCAATCGCGACCCGACCTGGGGGCCGCTCTTGATGATCGGCCTCGGCGGTGTTCTGGTCGAGGCGCTCGGCGACGTGGCGCTCGCGCCGGTGCCGGTCGATCACGCCGCCGCCGCCGCGCTCATCACGCGACTCAAGGGTGCGCAGGTGTTCGGGGCTTATCGCGGCCTGCCGCCGGCGGACACCGAAGCGCTTGCCGACCTCATGGTCGCGCTGTCGCAGTTTGCCGCCGACCACGAAGAAGACATCGCCGCGATCGATCTCAATCCGGTCATCGTGCACGCGCAGGGGCACGGCGCTTCCATCGTGGATGCGCTGATCGTCAAGCGAAATAGCCAAACGGCGGAACGGCACGGCGCCGCCGAGTAGCAAACCGCGAAGGAAATCCGAGATGGGTCCGTTCAAGGATATCGGCGTCGAAGCAAGCGGCCACGTCGCCCTTGTCGAGATCAGGCGGCCGCCGAACAATTACTTCGATATCGCGCTGATCAAAGAGATCGCCTCCGCTTTCGAAGCGCTTGACGCCGACGGCGATTGCCGCGCGCTGGTATTGGCGGCGCAGGGTAAAGCCTTTTGCGCCGGCGCCGATTTCGGCGACGGCCGCACGCTCGACCGCGACGGCCGCCGCCCCGGCGAGCCGCCGCCCGGCGTGGCGCATCTCTATATCGAAGGCCATCGGCTGTTTCGCACCGGCAAGCCGATCGTCGCCGCGGTTCACGGCGCCGCGGTCGGCGGCGGCTTGGGCTTGGCGATGGTGGCCGATTTCCGCGTGACCTGTCCCGAGGCGCGCTTCTGCGCCAACTTCACCCGGCTCGGCTTCCATCCGGGCTTCGGGTTGACCGTGACGCTGCCGGCGGTGATCGGCCCGACCAAGGCGGCGCTCATGTTCTATACGAGCCGCCGGGTGCGCGGCGAGGAAGCCCACGCCATGGGTCTTGCCGACATTTTGGTGCCGCAAGATCAAGTGCGCGCCGCGGCGCTCTCGCTCGCCGCCGAGATCGCCGAGAATTCCCCGCTCGGCCTTCTCGCCACGCGCGCCACACTGCACGGCGATCTTGCCGAGCGCGTGCGCGCGGCGACCGAACGCGAGCTTGCCGAGCAAACCCGGCTGCGCAAGACCGACGATTTCAAGGAAGGCGTGAAGGCGGTGGCGGAGCGCCGGGTGCCGGTTTTTTCCAACCGCTAGCCGCACGCCCGCGCGTGAGGATAGAATGTCAGCATATGGTTCATGCGAACTTCGGAATCGCGACACCAGCGGCCGATCGCCGGGATGACGCAGCCCGCTCCCCTCTACATCATCGCCTCGCCGCGTCCGCGGGTCGGCAAGACGCTGATCGCGCGGCTGATGATCGAATTTTTCCGCGGCGGCAAGCGGCCGCTCGTCGGCTACGATCTGCATCCGCGCGAGCCGGCGCTAGCCGGCCGTTTCCCCAATCTCGTCTGGCCCATCGATATCTCCGAAACGCGCGGCCAGATGGCGCTGTTCGACCGGCTGATCGCCGATAGTGCGAGCACGAAAATCATCGATCTGGGCTACGGCCGGTTCGACCAGTTCTTCGCGGTGATGGCGGAGATCGGGTTCATACACGAGGCGAGACGGCGGCTGATCGAGCCGGTCGTGCTGTTCGTGACCGATCCGGCGGCGGCAACGGTGCGCGCCTATGCGGAGCTGCGGCACCGATTGGCGGAGGTGGCGTTCGTGCCGGTGCACAATGAATCGGTGTCGATCCTGTTCGCCAAGGAGGATTTTCCGCCGACGCGCCCCGAATTCGGCGTCATCCGCATCCCGCGCCTGTCCTCGATCGTGCGCGGCGTGATCGACCGGCCGAGCTTCTCGTTCGGCGCCTACATGAAGAAGCAATCGGGCGGACCGACGGAGGTCCATGGCTGGATCAGCGCCATCTTCACCGAATTTCGCGAGCTCGAGCTGCGGCTGCTGATGGGGCGGCTCACGTCCTCGCTGGGCGGCGGGCCGATCGAGCCGGCTCGGCACGCCCGCTAAAGCGCGTCCAGGAAAAGTGGGAACCGGTTTTCCGTCCGGACGCGCGACAGTATAAAAGCTGAGAGCGGGATGACGATTCGAAGATAAGTCATCCCCCTTTAATGCCCTTCGAAGCTGATGAGCGTGCGCACCGGCACGTCGAGCCTCTTGATTCTCTCGGCGCCGCCCAAGTCCGGCAGATCGATGATGAAGCAGGCGGCCAGCACGTCGGCGCCGATCTGCTTCAAGAGCTTGACGGCGGCCTCGGCGGTGCCGCCGGTGGCGACGAGATCATCGACCAGAATGACGCGCTCGCCGCGCATCACCGCGTCCTCGTGCATCTCCATCTCGTCGATGCCGTATTCGAGCGAATAGCCGATGCTCACGCGCTTGAACGGCAGCTTGCCCTTCTTGCGGATCGGCACAAAGCCGGCCGAGACCTGATGGGCGACCGCGCCGCCGAGAATGAAGCCGCGCGCCTCGATGCCGGCGACCTTGTCGATCTTGCCGCCGGCCCAGGGCTGCACCAGCTCGTCGACGGCGCGGCGGAAGGCCCGCGCATTGCCAAGGAGCGTGGTGATGTCGCGAAACATGATGCCCGGCTTGGGATAATCCGGGATGTTGCGGATCGCGGCCTTGAGGTCAGTCTCCAACGCAACGGTGGCCATGGTTAATGCCCCATCTGATGTCCCCGGTCACGTCGTGTAGCACAATTCGCATCGCCGGCTTATCACGCGGACGCCGTTCGCTCGCCCAAGACTCCATCGGGAGACGCGCCGGCGGGCTTACCGCGCGCGACGAACGACGTCGCTGCGGCCGCCCGCAGCATTCCAGGTTGAGAATTCAACTCCGCGCATATTCGGTCGGCGGACGCGGTTCAGGCGGCGCGGCCGGCGCGGACGGATCGAGGTCATGCTCGGCGGCGTGCCAGACCCGCTTCTTGGTGAAGTAGAGGAGCCCGGTCAGCACGATGAGGTACAGAATCACCTGGAAGCCGACGCGCTTGCGCGTATCGAGCTTCGGTTCGCCCGCCCACATCAAGAAGGCGGCGACGTCGCGGCCGTATTGGTCCACCGTGGTCGGGGTGCCGTCGGTATATTCGACCTGCCCGTCGCTGAGGGGCTTCGGCATGCCGATGGCGTGGCCGGGGAAATATTTGTTGTATTGGGCGCCCGGCGGCAGGTTGAAGCCGGCCGGCGGGTCGGTATAGCCGTTGAGGATGGCGTGGATGTAGTCGGGGCCTTCCTCCTGATACATCGTGAAAGCGTCGAAGATGAACCAGGGGAACCCGCGCTCGTAGCTGCGCGCGAGCGCCAGCACGGACATGTCGGGCGGCAACTTGCCGCCGAGCGCGGCGCGGGCGGCCTGCTCGTTCGGGAACGGCGGCGGGAAATAATCGGCAATCTTGCCCGGCCGCTGAAACATTTGGCCCTGGTCGTTCGGGCCGTCGGTAACCTGGAAGGTGGCCGCGATTGCGGCCGCTTGCGCCGCGGTGAAGCCCGGGCCGCCGGGATCGGTCAGATTACGGAACGCCAAAAGCTTCAGGCTGTGGCAATTGGAACAGACCTCGCGATAAATCTTGAATCCACGCTGCAATTGCTCTTGGTCGTATTGGCCGAAGGGGCCGGCAAACGACCAATGCTGCCGCGGCGGCGCTTGTTGTTCCTGTGCCAAAGCCGGGCGCATCGCCGTTGCCGCCAGCGCGGCCGCGAGCGCGCAGGCAAAGACGCCGCTGCGGTGTGCGTTCATGGCCGGGCTCCTTTCTACGCCTTGGCGCCCGACGGCGGCGGCGCCGACGCGCCGGCCGGGACGCCCGCGCCCAGCACCGATTCCGAGATCGAGTTCGGGAGCGGCTTTGTTCGCTCGAACAGGCCGAGCAGCGGCAGGATGATGAGGAAATAGGCGAAGTAGTAGGCGGTGAGGAGGCGCGCCGCGATCACGTAGCCGCCTTCCGGAAGCTGCGAGCCGAGATAGCCGAGGCCGATCACGGCGGCGAAGAAGAGCAGAAGGAACTGGCGGTAGAGCGGCCGATAATTCGCCGAACGCACGCGCGAAGTGTCGAGCCACGGCAGGAAGGCGAGAATGATGATCGAGCCGGCGAGCGCGATCACGCCGAGGAGCTTGTTCGGGATGGCGCGCAGGATGGCGTAGAACGGCAGATAATACCATTCCGGGACGATATGCGTGGGCGTCTGGCCGGGATTGGCCATGATGTAATTGTCGGAATGGCCGAGATAGTTCGGGATGTAGAAGATGAACCAGGCGAAAACGATGCAGAACACGCCGATGAAGAAAGCGTCCTTGATGGTCGCATAGGGCGTGAAGGCGACGGTGTCCTTCTCGGCCTTGGGCTCGACGCCGGTCGGGTTGTTCTGCCCGACCATATGTAGCGCCCAGATGTGCAACACGACCACGCCGGCGATGACGAACGGCAGCAGGTAGTGCAACGAATAGAATCGATTGAGCGTGGGATTGCCGACCGCGTAGCCGCCCCACAGCCAGGTGACGACCGGCTCGCCGACCCAGGGCAACGCCGAGAACAGATTGGTGATGACGGTCGCCGCCCAGAAGCTCATCTGCCCCCAGGGCAGCACGTAGCCGGTGAAGCCGGTGACCACCATGAGCAGGAACAGGATGACGCCGAGGATCCACAATACTTCGCGCGGATCCTTGTAGGAGCCGTAATACATGCCGCGGGCGATGTGGACGTAGACGGCGACAAAGAAGAACGAGGCGCCGTTGGCATGCACGTAGCGCAACAGCCATCCGTAATTGACATCGCGCATGATCGATTCGACCGAATCGAAGGCGTGGTCGACGTGCGGCGTGTAATGCATCGCCAGCACCACGCCGGTGACGATCTGCACGCCCAGCATGAAAGTGAGAATGCCCCCGAACGTCCACCAATAGTTCAAGTTGCGCGGGGTCGGATAAACAATGAAGGACGAATGGACGAGACTTGCGATCGGCAACCGCCGCTCCAACCATCGCATGAACGAGCTTTGCGGCTTGTAGATCGAACGTCCGCTCATGATCGAACCTCGGGCGTTGCTGGGCGCGGTTTCGCCGGCGACTGCCACAGCTGCGGTCGAGAGGTAACGAAATCATTGCACGAAGGGTCCACTGCAAAGAATGTGGTCACGATCACGATCCTCGTCCGCTTGGCCGTCAAACCCATCCGCGCTGCAAACGGCGCTTCTCCCGATGCTTTCCCGGCGACCGGAAGAAGATCGAAAGGGAGCCTCCGGCGGCGTAAGGTTCCGTCGCATCCGACCTGGGGAAGGCCAAAAGCGACGCAATCCGGCGGCGGCTTATTGGCATCCTTGCCGCGCGAGCGCAAGTGTGCCAACGATCGCACCCGTCGAGCGCGGTCCGCCTTGCAAAATCTGTATTCCGACTATATTCCGGCGCTGCGCATCACTCGCTCCGAACCCGACATGGCGCCGAACGCCGGGACCATTCCGCGCCGCTGGGCGTGCCGCGATATCGAGGCGCGTGTCATCGAGCCGGCGGGATTGCTGCCATCACTCTGTCACGAGCGGCCGTCGGCAACGGGCCATGAACGCAAGCCTCGTTGAAACCCGTAAGGAACGCGCCCGGGTCTGGTTCGAGACGCTGCGCGACGATCTCTGTGCGGCGTTCGAGGCGTTGGAGGATGCCCTCCCCGCCGGCGCGCCGCTTGCCGATCGCGCGGCCGGCCGCTTCACGCGCACGGCTTGGAGCCGCACGGATCACGCCGGCGCGCCGGGCGGCGGCGGCGTGATGGCGATGATGAAGGGCCGCGTGTTCGAGAAGGTCGGCGTCCATGTCTCGACCGTATTCGGCGAATTCGCTCCGGAGTTCCGCAAGGACATTCCCGGCGCCGCGGACGATCCGCGCTTTTTCGCGACCGGCGTCTCGCTCATCGCCCATATGCACAGCCCGCACGTGCCCGCCGTGCACATGAACACGCGTTTCGTGGTCACCACGAAATCCTGGTTCGGCGGCGGCGCCGACCTCACACCGCTGCTCGAGCGCCGGCGCACGCAGGCCGATCCGGACACGATCGCCTTCCACGCCGCCATGAAGGCCGCATGCGACGCCCATGCCCGCGTCGCGCCTTACGACAAATTCAAGACCTGGTGCGACCAATATTTTTTCCTGAAACATCGCGGCGAGATGCGCGGCGTCGGCGGCATTTTTTTCGACTGGCTCGATTCCGGCGATTTCGACGCCGACTTCGCCTTCACGCGGGATGTCGGCCGCGCCTTGCTCGGCGTCTATCCCGACCTGGTACGCGGAAACTTCGCCACGCCTTGGAGCGAAGCGGAGCGCGAAGAACAATTGATCCGCCGCGGGCGCTATGTCGAGTTCAACCTGCTCTACGACCGCGGCACGATTTTCGGCCTGCGCACCGGCGGCAATGTCGAGTCGATCCTGTCCTCGTTGCCGCCGCTGGTGAAATGGCCGTGAGGATTGCCAGCAGAAGAAGATCATCAAGTTCGATGCGTGACGGATCGGCCGGTCAACCTCGGCCGTCGGCGTAGAGCTTCAACACCGCGTAGATGAAGTGATGCGTGGGCGTGGGCACGCCCAATTCATCGCCGAGCCGGGTGACCGCGCCGGACAGCCAGTCGAGCTCGAGCCGGCGGCCGTGCTCGAGATCCATTTGCATCGACGATTTGGTTTCCGGCGGTATGCCGCCGAGCAAAGCCGTCTGCCGCGCGACAAAATCGGCGCCGAGATCGACGCCCTTGGCCTTGGCGACTGCCATGGTTTCCAGGAGCGCGTCGCCTAAGAGCTTGAACGTATCGGCATCGTTGCGGATCGGGCCGATCGGTTTGCGTATCACGCTGCTGACGCCGCTGAACGCGGACAGCGGCGCGAACTTTCCCCACATGTCCTTGGCAATGTCGGTCGAGAACACGACGTCGATGCCGGCCTTCTTGCAGGCGGCGAAGAAACGCTCGCCGCGCGGACTCCTGGCGCCGTCGAACTCGCCGAAGATCAGGCGGGCCAAAGCGCCGATATGCGTGACGACGCCGGGCGCCGCGATCGCCGCGCCGGTGATGTAAGCGGTGCCGCCGATGACGTGATCGCCGCCGAGAA
>JASHPW010000083.1 GCA_030037895.1 Xanthobacteraceae bacterium
CCCGAACTCAATCCGGTCGAGAACATCTGGCAATACCTGCGCCAGAACCAGCTCAGCAATCGCGTCTTCGAAAGCTACGAGGCCATCCTCGACGCTTGTTGCGAAGCCTGGAACGCGCTCATCGCCGACAAAGGCCGCATCAAATCAATCGCCAGCCGCCCATGGGCAGCAGTCAATATCTGATGCCGCTGGTATAAGTCATCCCGGCGCGCGGCATGCCGGACTGGCTGGTCGCCCGGCTCGTCACCATCGCCAAGCTCGGCGCAAGCGGCGCGTTCCCCGTTGAGAACACGCAGCCGATCCGCGACATCTGGGCGGGCGCCGCTCACCGCCCGGCGGTTCGTCGAGAACTATATCCGCGTCACCGCTTTCCTCTTCGCTTGCCGCGCCGTCCCGCTTTGGCCGCGCCGGCGCGCGGCGGTGAGCCGCCCGCCGCCGCCAGCCGCAAGCGCCAATATTCCCATGTCCTGTCGACGACGCTGGGCTTCAGATTGAGCGCGCCCGCGAGCGTGATTTCGCCCGGATGCAAAGGCGTAGGCGCGCCGAGAAGGTGCGCGCGCAGCTGATACTCGGCGTTCTGGCAAAGGAAGATCGAGCGCGAGACGAGCTCCTTTAAGCCGCCGCCGACCACGGTGGCGCCATGCCGCTTCATCAACACCACGGAATGTTGCCCGAGCGCGCGGGCGAGCGAACGGCCCTCCTCCGGCTTCACCACCAGGAGGTCGGTGTCGCCGAATTCGTCGTGCTGGTCCCAGAACGGAATCTCCGCGCCGATCGTCGCGCCGACATGGAAGACTGGCACGATCGGTTTTCCGGCGACACAGAACGGCAGCACCGCCGCGGCGTGATGATGGCAGACGGCCATGACGTCGCTGCGCGCCTGATAGATGCAGCCGTGGATGACGCGCTCCGCATAGAGCCGCACCTTGGCCGGCCGCACCGGCTCGGAATCGAGCGTGTATTCGAGGATGTCGGCGGGCTCGACCAGGAGCGGCGAGCGCGAGCGCGCGAGGAAAAAGCGGCCGGGATCGGCCGGATGGCGCACGCTGACATGGCCGAAGGCGTCGAGCACGCCTTCGTGGGCGAGGATGCGGTTGGCGAGCGCCAGTTCCTCGATGAGATCGCGCAAAGTATCGGGCATGGTCGATCCTTGTTTTTGCGGCCGCATCCGCCGGCCGCCGTCGAGCCGACAGGAAATCCGCAAGCAGCCGCGCATGCAATTGCAAAATTCGCCGCGGCGCCATTCGGCCCGGTCGGCCTCTGCGCCCGGGCGATGTTATCAACGCGCCGGGACCCTTCGCCCCGCACTCCGGCGCTGCCTCTTCGCGTCGGAGAAGGGTCGAATACATCGTGCGCCGCGCGCAACACGATTTGAATTTGTCCAAGCTCGAATTTGTACGAAGGGAAACGGCGAATTCAGCAACCCCATCGCGTAGGTTCACTCCGCTGGCAATATGACCGCGCGGCATTCGCCGAAGCCGACGCGCGGATAGCCGGGCTTCTCCGCAAGGCCGCGGAAGATGATCTCGTCGCCGTCCTCGATGAAGCCGCGTTGCTCGCCGCTCGGCAGACTGATCGGCTCGCGGCCGCGCGCGGTCAATTCGAGCAGGCTCCCCCAGCTCGAGCGCTCCGGGCCGGAGATCGTGCCCGAGCCGATGAGGTCGCCGATCTCCAGATTGCAGCCGTTGCTGGCGTGATGCGCGACCATCTGCGCCACGGTCCAATACAGGCTCGTCGAGGAGGTCCGTGCGAGACGCCGGGGCGCGATCCCGTCGCGGCGCATCGCGGCGCTTACCAGATACGCTTCGAGCGTGAGGTCGAGGCCGCCCCGCACACGATCCTCGGCGTCGTCGAGATGTGGCAGCGGCGCGGGATCGCTGGCCGCGCGCGTAAACGCGGCGGTGCGGAACGGCGCCAGCGCCTCCGCCGTCACCACCCAGGGCGACACCGTGGTGGCGAAATTCTTGCCGAGGAACGGGCCGAGCGGCTGGTATTCCCAGCCCTGCACGTCGCGCGCCGACCAGTCGTTCAACAGGCAGAAGCCGAAAATATGCTCCGCCGCTTTGCCGATCGGCACGGTTTCTCCGAGCGCCGATGGCACGCCCACGTAAAAGCCGAGCTCAAGCTCGAAATCGAGGTTGCGCGAGGGCCCGTAGCTCGGCGCCGCCTCGTCGGCGCGTTTGCGCTGGCCGCGCGGCCGCCTCACCGGCGTGCCGCTCAAGCGGATCGAGGAGGCGCGGCAGTGATAGGCGACGGGCACGTATTTGTAGTTCGGCAGCAACGGATTGTCCGGCCGGAACGCGCGCCCGGCATTGGTGGCGTGGAAGATCGAGGCGTAGAAGTCGGTGAAGTTGCGGACCGCGACCGGCATTTCGATCTCCGCCTGCGCCATCGGCGTGAGATGCCGGCGCAGGCTCTCCTCGCCGTGCCCGGCGCTCAAGGCGCGCGACAGCGCCAGCCGCAACGCCGACCAGGCCGGCGGGCCGAGCGCCATGAGCGCGTTGAGATGCGGGAGCGGGCAGGCGCGCCCCGCCGCGGCGGCGAGGCCGGCGAACGACGAGGAGGCCGCCGCTATGTCGAGGATCTGATCGCCGATCGCCACGCCGACGCGCGGCGGCAATCCGGCGGCCGGGCGAAAAACGCCGAACGGCAGGTTCTGGATCGGGAAGTCGGCGTCGGGCGCGTTCGCGGTCGCGACAAAACTGCGCCGCGCCGGATCATGCGTTTCGTTGAGCGAAACGGTCATCGGTCGATGCCGGGCGCCGCGTCCGTGTTCACGACGTCGTACCGGACCTTTTGGCGCGCGAGGCCGCGACGCCGTCGTCCGGCGCCAAATCGCGGCGGTGCTGAATTTCGTCACGGCGCCGCTTGGCCTCGGCGTCGATGGCGCGTGCCAACTCGGGATGATGCGCCGTCAAGGTCCGGAAGTCGGCAAGGTCGAGAACAAGCAAGGTCGACGGCTTCGTCGTTGAAACATTCGCGGTGCGGATCGAATCGCCGAGCAAGGCGAGTTCGCCGAAAAACGCGCTGGCGCCGAGACGGACGGGCGTGGCGTCCACCTCGACCTGCACTTCCCCTTCGGCGATGAAGTACATGCAGTCGCCGACCTTGCCGCGGCGAATGACGGCGGTGCGCTCCGGTACATCGACGCGGCGCAGCATGTGGGTGATTTCGGTGATTGCGGCGGGGTCGAGCGTTTGGAAAAACGGCACCTTGCTGACCAGGTTCCAGGTCTGGATGAAATTGTGCCGCCGGCTTTCGGCGGCGAAGCCGGTGGCGAGGATACCGGTCCACAATCCGAAGGTCGCGATGCCGCAAATCATCACCACCGCGCCGATGAGATGGCCGAGGGGCGTGTGCGGCACCTCATCGCCATAGCCGGTCGTCGTCAGCGTGACCACCGCCCACCACAACGCCGCCGGCAGCGTGCCGAACGCCGCGGGCTGGCCGCCGCGCTCGACAACGTGCATGGCCGCCGAGGCGAGGAAGAGCACGATCAGGAACAGCACCAACACGCTGGCGAGCGGCTTGGCCTCGCGCACGAACACCCGTCCAAGCTGGGCAAATCCGGGCGAGTCCTGGGCGAGCTTGAAGATCCATAATGCGGCAAAGAGCCAGGCGGTCGGCGGCGCCGTCCCGCACAGCAGCGCGACCGGAACCGGGACCACGCTCAGGATATCGACAAGCCCCGAGGCGGAGAGAACGTGGCTAGTCGCCGTTCCGGCGCGGAACGCCGCGCCGACGCGGCCCGCGCTGTCGACCGCAAAATAGCCGAGACAACACCACAGACACGCGCGCAGCCATGCGCCGGCATCGTTCTGCAATCGCGGCACCGTGAGCGCCGTCATGGCCATGAGCCCGAGGGCGAGGACCAGGTGACGCGCCAAGGGTGACGTGCCGAAACGCCGGATCGGCGCGGTATAATGCGCAAGGCTGGCGAGCGCGCCTTTCGACATCACGCGGGCCTCGTCGAGGGCGGGGGCGCAGGTTCTCAGTTACGTTGCAACAAGTTACGCTGCCGGGACTCGTATCACCAGTCGAAATTGCACGCACGGCCGGCCGTCGGTCTGCGGCGCCATGCCGGCGGAGCGGAGGGCGATCATGCATTGGAGCGACCTCTTCAACAGCGGGGCATCGCTGTTCATCGTGGCCACCGCCTCGACCAGGACCATGGTGCCGCTGCGCATCCTCGCCATCGTCACCAATTGCCTGTTGATGGCGTTCTATGCGGGGTCGCACCTCTGGATTCCGCTGGCGCTGCAGGCCTTCGCTTTGCCGCTCAATGCCTATCGGCTCCATCAGATGATCGTCCTGATCAGGAGCGTGCGCGACGCGATCCGCGGCGACTCCTCGATGGATTGGCTCAAGCCGTTCATGACCAGCCGGGAGTTCAGGAAGGGCGACATCCTGTTCGCCAAGGGCGAGCCGGCCAACGAGATGTTCTGCATCGTGACCGGACGATATCGACTGATCGAGCTCGGCATCGAAGTTCCGCCCGGCCAGGTCGTGGGCGAGCTCGCCATGCTCGCACCCGACAATCGGCGCACGGCGACGCTCGAATGCATCGGGGACGGCACGGCGCTGTCGATCACCTACGAGCAAGTCGAGCAGCTCTATTACCAGAACCCGACGTTCGGCTTCTACTTCCTGCGGTTGGCGACGGCCCGGCTGTTCCAGAATATCGGCCGGCTGGAAGCGGAACTGACGCCGGCGGCGTTCCGGTGACGCCCGGCGCGCGCAAGGAATTGAATCTGCTTTAGTTTTTGATTGGCAGTGCCTGTGCAATTGCACCGCATTAGGATGCCGTGAAACGAGCGACTCGGGCGGGTTCGCTCCAACCTTTGCGTTCGGGGTGGCCATGAAACGAAAGCCGATTTCACGCCTGGAGCTGGCGAAATATCTCATCTCGCCCGCGCTGTTCGCGATGCTGGTGCTGATGGTGGCGGAAGCGATGCTCACCGCCGCGACCACCTGGTTCGTGATCGATGCCGGGCGCAAAGTCGCCGCCAACCAATTCTTGCTCGCCGATCTCATTTGGATCCTGGCGGCGCAGTCGGCCGCCTACGTGGTCGGCGTGGTCAGCTGGATCTTCGCCGAGCGTGCCGGCTATCGCGGCTTTGGCAAATTCATGTTGCGTTTCGCGCGCGAGAATCGCGGCAAGGCCAAGCTGTTCGCCGACAAGCCGGCGCGCGAGCTGGTCGAGCCGTTCCTGACCGGCGAGGCGTTCCAGTGCTTCTTCACCGTGATGTACGAGCTTGAATTCGCGCTGAAGCTCTTTCTCGGGCTGGTGTTCAACGCGCTGGTGCTGGGCGTCGAGATCGCCGCCGGTCTGCCGTTCGCCTATGTCGGCGCGTTCGCGGCGCTGTTGGCGATGCAATGGGCGCTGCAGAAACCGATCGCGCGCACGTATCTGGAAAACCAGCGCATGAACAACCGCGTGACCGCGCAAGGCTACACCGCCTGGGACAACGTCTTCAGCGGCAACGGCTACAATCTGCGGCTCTGGCTCGCCGGCTTCAAGCACCGGCTGCGCGAAGCCCTGGGCGCTCAGATCCGCGCCATCGTGGCGCGCGAAGGCATGAGCGCGATGAGCGGCATCGTCAGCCTCGTCATCGTCTTCGCCGCCATGGCCGCGGTCGCGGTGCGCAACATGGGCGACATGGCGTTGCTGATCGCGCTGGCGACGACGCTGCCGCGGCAGATCGAGATGACCTACGAACTGCATCTGCTCGCCACCGGCTGGAACGATTTCATCGCCGTGTGGACGCGCTTCGGCGGCGTCGCCGCCAACATGCAGCCTGAGCCCGACACGGCGTTCGACGATCGCATCAAATTCGATCGGCTGGTGCTGCGCGAGGGCGAGGACGCCAACGTCGTCTCCTCGCTGAACGATGCGCTGCGCATCGTGCTGGCGCAGCCGACCGGCCGCGTCAATATCCGCGGCGCCAACGGCGCCGGCAAATCCTCGCTGCTGGCGAGCCTCAAGACCGAGATGAGGAAGCACGCCTATTATTGGCCGCCGTCGGACCGGCTCGCCTTCAAGTTCGCCGACGGCGCGGCGCCGGTCGATGTCGACGGCGATGCCGAGGACGAGGTGGTCGCCGCCGCCGCATCGATCGACAACAGGCTCAGCTTCTCCACCGGCGAGCGCCAGCTCAAGTCGCTCGCGGAGATCGTCGCTTCGACCGACGCGCAAGTCTATCTGTTCGACGAATGGGACGCCAATCTCGACCCGGCGAACAGGGCCAAGGCCGAGGCGCTGGTCGATGCGCTCGCCGCGCGCGCCCGCGTCGTCGAAATCTCGCACCGCCACGCGGCCGGATAAGCGTATCCTCGCGCTTCGCGCGGCGGGATGAAAGAGGCGGATTACATCGCCACGATCGGCTGCGCCGCCAGAACCGGCGCGCGCGGCGCGACGCCGGCGAACGCCGCGCCCTCCTCGAACCACGACGCCGGCGCCGGCTGGCCCCACAGGGTTTGCCGGCGCGGGTCGGTCAGCGACCAGCGGATCGGCGCATGATCGGGATCGACGGCGAGATAGTCGGAGGTGAACAGCTCGACGCGGTGGCCGTCGGGATCGCGCACATAGAGGAAGAAGGCGTTGGATATGCCGTGCCGGCCCGGCCCGCGCTCCATGTTGGCGAGATAGCCGCTGCTCGCCATCACGTCGCAGATATGGATGATGTCGAGCGCGCCCGACGTCCACAGGCCGACGTGATGCAGCCGCGGTCCGAGCCCGTTGGTGAAGGCGAGGTCGTGCACGTTGCCCTTGCGCTGCAGCCATACCGCCCAGAGCTTCGCATCCTCTCCGTCGGTTTCGGTATATTCGGTGAGGCGGAAGCCGAGCTCGCGGTAGAAGTCGTAGCTCGCCTGCACGTCCGGCGTGAAGCAATTGAGATGATCGATGCGCTGGATGCGCGCGCCCTGATGCGCGGCGTATTTCTGCAGCATGCATTCGGCGCGCTCCATCCGCGCGTAGAGGTCGATGGGCGTGCCGAAAATGTCGGCGGTGCGCAGGGTGCGGCCCTGGTAGGGCAACTCCGGGAACGCGGTCGGCAAGTTGCGGCGGCCGAACCAGAACGCGGCGCGGTCGAGGTCCTCTTCGCTCGCGAGCTTGAAGCCGAGCGCGCGCGCCTCGTTCGCGCGCGCGCGCCGCAGCACGATCGAGTGATGATTGCGTTCCTCGACGCCGCGCAGATAGAGCGCGTCTGCGGTTTCGTCGCTGACCAGGAGCCCGAGGCAATCGACGTAGAAGGCGCGCGAGCGGGAGAGGTCGCGCACGCCGAGTTCGACGTGGCTTGCGCGCACGATGTTGAAGGGCGGAGCGGAAACGGGATCGCGGATCGGCATACCCGGCCGCCGTTGACGGTTTCGACGCCGACTTCTAACACATCGCGCGGAATATGCGGAAGGCGCCGGTTCGCTCGCGGGGCCGGCGGAGACGCGCCATGCGGCTTGCAAGCTACAATCTGCGCGGCCGGCCGGGCTTCGGCGCGGTGGTCGGCGACGGCATCGTCGACCTGCGCGCCCGGCTCGGCCGTTTCGCCACGCTGCTCGATGTTTTCCGTGCCCAGGCGCTCGACGAGGCCAGCGAAGCCACTGCCGGCGTGCGTCCCGAGCTGCCGCTTGCCGAGGTCGAGCTGTTGCCGCCGCTCATGGCGCCGGAAAAAATCCTCTGCGTCGGCATCAACTACGCCGACCGCGGCCGCGATTACAACATGAGCGAACGCCCGGAATATCCGAGCCTGTTCTACCGCGCGCCGAATTCGCTCGTCGGCCACGGCCAGAATCTCATTCGGCCGAAAATTTCCGAACAGCTCGACTACGAGGGCGAGATCGCGCTGGTGATCGGCCGCGAGTGCAAGCACGTGGCCAAGGAACAGGCGCTCGCGATGATCGCCGGCCTCACGCTGTGCAATGACGGCAGCATCCGCGATTGGCTGCGCCACGGCCGGTTCAACGTCACCCAAGGCAAGAACTTCGACGCCAGCGGCGGCATCGGGCCGTGGATCGACACCGACGCCGATCCGGCCAAGCCGCTGCGCCTCCTCGTGCGCAAGAACGGCGAGGTAACGCAGGACGACACCACGGCGAACATGATCCGCTCGTTCGCCGACCTCATCGCCTACATCACGACGTTCATGACGCTCAAGCCGGGCGACGTCGTCTCCACCGGCACGCCGGTCAAGAAGGGGCCGAAGACCGACCCGCCGGTCTGGCTCAAGCCCGGCGACACGATCGAGGTCGAATGTCCCGACATCGGCGTGCTGCGCAATTCCGTGGCGGCCGAGGAGTGACCGGCTTGACCCGCGCGGCCTGCGTCATCGGCTGGCCGGTCGCGCATTCGCGCTCGCCGCTCATTCACGCTTATTGGCTCAAGCGCTACGGCATCGCCGGCGACTACCGTCGCGAGGCGGTGCCGCCGGAGGAATTCGCCGCCTTCCTCGGCGCGCTCGCCGCGCGCGGCTATGTCGGGGCCAATGTGACCGTGCCGCACAAGGAGGCGGCGCTGGCTCTGTCTGAGCCCGACGATCGCGCGCGCGCGGTCGGCGCCGCCAACACGCTGTGGTTCGACGGCGTGCTGCGCTCGACCAACACCGACGTCGAGGGTTTTCTGGCCAATCTCGACGCCGGCGCGCCGGATTGGGATCGGGACTTAGGCCAGGCGGTCGTGCTCGGCGCCGGCGGCGCGGCGCGCGCGGTCATCTACGGCCTCATCGGTCGCGGCGCCGGGCGCATCGTGGTGGTCAACCGGACGCCAAGCCGGGCCGAGACGTTGCGCCAACGCTTCGGGGCGCGCGTGCGCCCCGCGCGCTGGGACGAGCGCAACGCCGTGCTCGCCGACGCTGTGCTCCTCGTCAACGCCACCACGCTCGGCATGCAGGGCGAGCCCGCTCTGTCCATTGACGTTGGGCGTCTTCCCAGCCGAGCCGTTGTCGCCGACCTCGTCTATGTCCCGGTCGAGACACCGCTCGTCGCGGCGGCAAAGGCCCGCGATCTGCGCGCGGCCGATGGGCTCGGCATGTTGCTGCATCAGGCCGTGCGCGGCTTCGCGCTGTGGTTCGGCACGACGCCCGAGGTGACGCCCGATCTGCGCGCCTTGCTCGAAGCCGACCTCGGCGCCGCCGCGCGCAACCCGCCGCGGTAACGCAAGGATAACGCACTTGTGTCTGCGGCCGGCGAATTCTATCCGCTACCATTTGTTGTACCCGGGCTGAAATCAGTTGGGTGGAGTACATGACCACGATGACGCGAAGAATGCTTGGCGCGGGCGCTTTCGCCGTTCTCTTTGCCGCCGCGACGGTAACCGCGCACGCCGCGGACGTTACGCGCGTGCGCGGCACCATCGAAGGCGTGGACGGCCGGATGCTGAGCGTGAAAAGCCGCGACGGCACGCCGCTGCAAGTGAAGCTCGCCGACAACGTGCGGGTCCTCGGCCTCGACCGCAAGTCGCTCGCCGATGTCAAACCGGACCTCTTCGTCGGCATCACCGCCATGCCGCAGCCGGACGGCACGCAGAAGGCCGTGGAAATCCACATTTTTCCCGAGGCCATGCGCGGCACCGGCGAGGGCTATCGGCCGTGGGACCTCATGCCCCACAGCACCATGACCAACGCCAATGTCGAGAGCGCGGTCGCCGGCGTCAACGGTCGGGAATTGGTGTTGAGGTACAAGGATGGAGAAAAGAAATTTATCGTGCCGGCGAATGTCGAGGTGGTCATGTTCGTGCCGGCGACCGTGGCCGACCTCAAGCCGGGGGCAAAAATATTCGTCTCCGCCGGGAAAAAGCAGGCCGACGGCACCATCGAGGCGCCGGGCATTGTTGTCGGCCGCAACGGCGTCAATCCGCCGATGTGAGGCGCTGCGGACGGACCCCGCCTGACCGGCTGCCGGAGCGCAATCCGATCACGTCGAAGTGGGCTGCGCCGGAGCTTCGTGGCGGAGCCTGATCTTTTCACAAAACCGGTTCCCACTTTTCCGCATCATGCTCTAAATTGCCGGCGGATCCATGCCGGGAATTTCGACCGCGCTCCCTCCGCGGGGCCCGGGCGGATCGACGGAGGAGGAATGCCGCTATTCAGCTTGCGCGGCGAGAAGCCGGAGATGGCGCCCGGCGATCATTGCTATGTGGCGGAAACGGCCGTCGTCATCGGCAAGGTGAGATTAAGGATCGGCGCCAGCGTTTGGTTCGGCGCGGTGCTGCGCGGCGACAACGAGTGGATTGAAATCGGCGAGCGCTCGAATATCCAGGACAATTGCACGCTCCACGCCGACCCCGGATTTCCGCTCACGGTGGGACGCGGGTGCACGATCGG
>JASHPW010000084.1 GCA_030037895.1 Xanthobacteraceae bacterium
GCCAAGAATCATTTCGTGGCGCGGCTTTCGGGCGTTCATGATCGCAGCGCCGCCGAACGATTGGTGAACGTCAAGCTCTATGTGCCGCGCGAACGGCTGCCCAAGCCGGAGCACGCCAATGAGTTCTATCACGCCGATCTGATCGGCCTCGCCGTCGTCGACCGCGCCGGGGAAAGACTCGGCACCGTCGTCGCGATCCACAATTTCGGTGCCGGCGACTTGATCGAGGTGCGCCAAGCGGACGGCGAGCCCACGCAGATGCTGCCTTTCAACGAAGCGACCGTGCCGCTGGTCGATGTTGCGGGAGGACGGATCGTCGTCGTTGCACCGACGGCAAGAGACCGGGCGTAACATGTGGCGAGCAAGCATTCTCACCATCTTCCCCGACGTTTTTCCCGGACCGCTGGGTGCGAGCCTCGCCGGCAAGGCTTTGGCGGCAGGCGTGTGGTCGCTCGACGTCGTCGATATCCGCGACTTCGCGGCCGACAAGCACCGCACCGTTGACGATACGCCGGCCGGCGGCGGGCCAGGCATGGTGATGAAGGCCGACGTGCTCGCCCGCGCCATTGACGCCACCGCGACGGATTCGCGTCCCCGCCTGCTTCTGTCGCCGCGCGGCGCGCCGCTGACGCAGGCACGCGTCGAAGGACTCGCCGGCGGGAGCGGACTTGTCCTCGTCTGCGGCCGGTTCGAGGGCGTGGACGAGCGCGTCATCGCGGCGCGCTCGCTGGAGGAAGTCTCGATCGGCGATTATGTGCTGTCCGGCGGCGAGATCGCGGCGATGGCGCTGATCGACGCCTGCGTTCGCCTCTTGCCCGGCGTCATGGGCGCGCCGGTCTCAGGTGCCGAGGAAAGCTTCGCCGACGGCTTATTGGAATATCCGCAATACACCCGCCCACAGCTCTGGGACGGCCGGCCGATCCCCGAAATCCTCACTTCGGGCGACCATGCCAAGATTGCCGCCTGGCGGCGCGCCGAGGCCGAACGGCTGACCCGCGAGCGCCGCCCCGACCTCTGGGCGGCCTTCCTGAGGCGCTTTCGGAGCGGCTCGCGGACGGGATGACGGCAAGGTGACAAAGCCCGCGCGGTAGCGTAGAAGCTCGCCCAATCCGCTTAGCCTCGGCCGGACCCGCGCCCGCTGCGCAGCCGATGGAGAATTCGCCATGAACCTGCTCAAACAAATCGAAAACGAACAGGTGGCGAAGCTCACCGCCGGGAAGGACATCCCCGACTTTCAGCCGGGCGATACGCTTCTCGTCAACGTCAAGGTGGTCGAGGGCGAAAGAAGCCGCGTGCAGGCCTATGAAGGCGTCTGCATCGGCCGCGCCGGCGCCGGACTGAACGAGAACTTCACGGTGCGGAAGATTTCTTACGGAGAAGGCGTCGAGCGCGTGTTCCCGCTCTACTCGCCGATGATCGATTCGATCAAGATCGTGCGCCGCGGCAAGGTGCGCCGTGCCAAGCTCTATTATCTGCGCGGCCGGCGCGGCAAGTCCGCGCGCATTGTCGAGCGGCAGGATCACGCCGCGCAAACCGAAACGGCCGCCGAGGAGGAAAAAGCGGCGGAGTAATCGATGAGCAAACCCCGCACCCTTTACGACAAGATCTGGGACGACCACCTCGTCGACGAACAGCCGGACGGCACCTGCCTCATCTATATCGACCGGCATCTCGTGCATGAGGTGACGAGCCCGCAGGCGTTCGAAGGTTTGAGGCTCTCCGGCCGCAAGGTGCGGGCGCCGGACAAGACCCTGTGCGTCGTCGATCACAATGTGCCCACGACCGATCGCCGGCAGCAGAATCCGGACCCCGAGAGCGCGGCACAGATCGCCTATCTCGCCGAGAACGCCAAGCGGTTCGGCCTCGAATATTTCAACGAGTTCGACAAGCGCCAAGGCATCGTCCACATCATCGGGCCCGAGCAGGGCTTTACGCTCCCCGGCGTAACCCTCGTCTGCGGCGACAGCCATACCGCGACCAACGGCGCCTTCGGCGCGCTTGCCATCGCCATCGGCACCTCGGAGGTCGAGCACGTTTTGGCGACGCAGACGCTGATCCAGAAGAAATCGAAGAACATGCGCGCGGTCGTTGACGGCGGGCTGCCGCAAGGCGTCACCGCCAAGGACATCATCCTCGGCATCATCGGCGAGATCGGCACCGCCGGCGGCACCGGCTACGCGATCGAATATGCCGGCGAAGCGATCCGCGCGCTGTCGATGGAAGGCCGCATGACGGTGTGCAACATGTCGGTCGAGGCCGGCGCCAAGTCCGGCTTTATCGCGCCCGATGATAAGGCCTATGCCTATCTGAAGGATCGCTCCAAGTCGCCGAAGGGCAAGGCTTGGGACGAGGCGAAGCGCTATTGGGAGACGCTTCGTTCCGACGACGGCGCTCCTTTCGACCGCGAGATCAGGCTCGATGCGGCCAAGCTGCCGCCGCTGGTGACCTGGGGGACGAGCCCCGAGCAGGTCGTTTCCGTGACCGGACGCGTGCCGCGCCTCGAAGACATCGCCGACGAACACAAGCGCGAGGCGGCGGAACGGTCCCTCGTCTATATGGGCCTCAAGGGCGGCGAGAAGATCACCGATATCGCCGTCGACCGGGTCTTTCTCGGCTCGTGCACCAATGGACGGATCGAGGATCTGCGCGCCGCCGCCCGCGTCGTCGATGGCAAGAAGGTGCACGCGAACGTCAATGCGATGGTCGTGCCCGGTTCCGGCCTGGTCAAGGCGCAGGCCGAGGCCGAAGGATTGGACAAGATCTTCCTCGCCGCCGGCTTCGAATGGCGCGAGCCGGGCTGCTCGATGTGTCTCGCCATGAACCCGGACAAGCTCGCGCCCGGCGAGCGCTGCGCCTCGACCTCGAACCGTAATTTCGAGGGCCGGCAGGGCTATAAGGGCCGTACCCACCTCGTCTCGCCGGCGATGGCCGCCGCAGCCGCGATCGCCGGACATTTCGTCGACGTGCGCGAGTGGCAATAACCGTCCCGCGCGTCACGGCGGGTTTGATTCTTGTTGCGTCTTTCCGCGGCCGATTAACCGCGCACCCACCAGCAGTGCATCCGCGGGTAGAGCACCGTTCCGCTCGGCCGATATTGCAGTTCGTACCAATCGACGCAGCGGCGGTAGAGGAGCGGCCGCGGAGTGACCTCGACGCGCGGATGGGCGCGGAGGTGCTTGGACGACCCGCCCGCCGGTTGCAACGACATCGGCGCGGTCTGTGCCCGCGCGGGCGCGGCGGCGACGAGCGCCAGCGCGGCGAGACCGGCGAGCGCCATGAGCGATTTTGCCGACATGGTTCTCCACCTTGTTCCCACCGGCGGCAACTTCCTGTATCCGGATGCGGCGGTCAACCGCGCCGCGCTCCGGCTCATTTCCCGTTCGGTTCACTCCGCAAGTCGCCGAGCGCGGCGGACCGCCTGGACCGGCTGCAGACGATGATCGGGCGAATCGAACAGGGATCCATGTCGTGAACGCGCGGCCGCGGCCGTCCCGGCAGGCATCTCCTGCGGTCACGCTGCGCCGCGGCCATAGGGGCGATCTCGCTGCGCTCATCGCGCTCGAAGGCGCGGTGTTCACGACCGACGTCCTCTCGCGGCGAAGCTTGCGCCGCTTCCTTGCGTCGCCGAGCGCCACGCTGATCGTGGCGGAGGAGGCCGGCAGACTCGCCGGCTACGCCCTCGTTCTTTATCCGCCGCGCTCGAAGCTGGCCCGGCTTTATTCCATCGCCGTCGCCCCGCATGTCGGCCGGCGCGGCGTCGGGCCGTTGCTCCTCGCCGCGGCCGAGGTGGCGGCGAAGCGCCGCAGCCGCCGGGCGATGCGCCTCGAAGTCCACGAGCACAACACCCGGGCGATTGCGCGCTACGAAAAATCGGGCTACCGGCTGTTCGGCCGGCATCGCCGCTATTATGACGACGGCGGCGATGCGCTGCGCTTCGAGAAGCCGCTGGCGGCGGAAGCTTTACCCGGTATCGCCGCGCAAGCGGACGGACCTGACAGCGAGGAGCGAATCGGTTTTGATGGTGGACATCGCCGGGCGCACAGTCGCCATCCGATCCGTTTCCGGTTATGACACGTTGTGCTTTGCCTAGCCTCGCACGCATGATCGACCCAAGCCTGCACCGACATCGACACGCCGTTTTAGACCGGAAAGGGACCCATCCATGACCGGCTGGGTCATCCTCGTCGACCAGCCCCGCGATCTGCCCAACGCCGAGACCCCGCACAAGGTCATCACCACGACCGAATACTTGGCGCGGCCTCGCCTGTTCGAGATGGGCCGGCCGAAGTTGGTCAATCTCGCCCGCTCCTACGCCTATCAGTCGAAGGGCTACTATGCTTCGCTCCTCGCCGAAGCGCGCGGCCATCGCGTGGTGCCGACCGTCGAGACCATGTTGGAGCTGCGCGAGCAAAAGCTTTACGAGCACGCGTTGCCCGAGTTGGAGGACGAGCTCAACCGCTGTGCCCGCCGTGCCGACTTCCAGCCCGACGCCGAGTTCAAACTGCTCGTCTGTTTCGGCATCGCCCGCGACTCCCGTTTCGAATCGTTCGGACGGCTCTTGTTCGACTGGTTCCGCTGCCCGGCGCTGGAAATAACCGTGGATCCTGGCGACTGGCTTTCGATCGACCGCATCCGGCCGCGCAACATCAACCGGCTGGCCAACGGCGAAGCCGAGTTCTTTCGCGAGTCGCTGCACAATCATACCCGGCGCGAATGGCGCGATCCCAAGGCGCGCACGGTCGCCAAATACGATCTCGCGGTGCTCTACGATCCGAACGAGAAGATGCCGCCGTCGTCGGCGGCTTCGATCAAGTATTTTGTCCGCATCGCCGAGAAGATGTCGGTCGATGTCGAGCCGGTCACCAAGCGCCAGCTCGCCGAGCTCGCCGAGTTCGACGGCCTGTTCATCCGCGAAACCACCTCGATCGACAATCACACCTACCGCTTCGCCCGCCGCGCCTGGCAGGAGGGCATGCCGGTCATCGACGATCCGATCTCCATGATCCGCTGCACCAACAAGGTGTTCTTGATGGAACTCCTCGGCCAGAACCAGGTGCCGACCCCGCCCACTGTCATCATTGCCGAGGATACCGACCTCGCCAAGGCGATCGATGAGCTGAGCCTGCCGCTGGTGGTGAAAATTCCCGACGGGTCGTTCTCGCGCGGCGTGCACAAGATCGAATCGCCGATCGAGTTCAAGCGGGTCTGCGACGAGCTGTTCGAGGAGACCGATCTTCTGCTGGCGCAGAAATTCCTGCCGACCGACTTCGACTGGCGCGTCGGCGTGCTGGCCGGCGAGCCGCTGTTCGTCTGCCAATACCGCATGGCCCGCGGGCATTGGCAGGTCGTGAAATACCGGCCCGACGGCTCCTCGCGCGAGGGCGGCTTCCGCGCCTTCGATATCGATCAGGCGCCGCGCGAGGTGATCGATGTGGCGGTCCGCGCCGCGCGGCCGATCGGCGATGGATTTTACGGCGTCGACCTCAAACAGACCGACCATGGCATCATCGTCATGGAGGTCAACGACAATCCCAACCTCGAGCACGGCATTGAGGATGTCGTCGGCAAGGATGAAATCTGGACGCGGCTCCTTCGCTGGTTCGTCGAACGCTTCGAGCAGTAAGCATACCCATCGTCATTCCGGGGCGCCGCGTAGCGGCGAACCCGGAATCCATAACCACGATCGGCGAAAGTCCCGTCCGGACTGTGGTTATGGGTTCCGGACAGCCGCTTCGCGGCTTTGGGCATCACGGTGTTCCGCCTTCCTCACCTCCTCGAGCGGCCAGCGGGCGCGGGGAGCGGTGGCGAGCGAATCGGTCAAGCCCAGCGCCAGCCGCTCGGCGCCGGCCCAGGCGATCATGGCGCCGTTGTCGGTGCACAGAGCCGGCGGCGGCGCAACGAGCGAGGTGCCGACTTCGAAAGCGACGCGGTGCAAAACCTTGCGGATCGCCTGGTTGGCCGCCACCCCGCCCGCGCAAACGAGCGCGGTGGGGGCGCCGAGGCGCTCGCGGAACAGCTTGAGGCCCGCGCGCAGCCGGTCCCTGACCACGTCGACCACGGCCTGCTGGAACGAGGCGCAGAGGTCGGCGACATCCTGATCGGCAAGCGGCGCGATTTTTTCCGCTTCAAGGCGCAGCGCGGTTTTGAGCCCGGACAGCGAAAAGTCGGCATCCGGGCGCCCGATCATCGGCCGCGGCAGCGCGAAACGCTCGGGGTCGCCGCGTATCGCCTCCTTCTCGACCAGCGGCCCCCCCGGATAGCCGAGGCCGAGCAGCTTCGCGGTCTTGTCGAAAGCCTCCCCGATCGCGTCATCGAGGGTCCCGCCGAGCCGTAGGTAATCGCCCACGCCGCGCACGCCGAGGATTTGCGTGTGGCCGCCGGAGGCGAGAAACAGATGATAAGGGAACGGCGTCGCATCGGTGAGGCGCGCCGTGAGCGCGTGTGCCTCCAGGTGATTGACCGCGATCAGCGGCTTACCGTGGGTGAGCGCGATCGCCTTGGCCATGGTCAGGCCGACAATGACGCCACCGATCAACCCCGGCCCCGCGGCCGCGGCGACACCGTCGAGGGAATGGAAGGAAACTTTGGCTTCACTCATCGCCTTGGCGATGACGCGATCGAGTGCCTCGACATGGGCGCGGGCAGCGATCTCGGGTACCACGCCGCCGAATTCGGCATGCTCGTTGATCTGTGAGAGAACGACATTGGCGAGGATTCGGCCGCGCCCATCCTCGGTCCGCTCGACCAGGGCCGCGGCCGTCTCGTCGCAGGTGGTCTCGATGCCGAGGATGACCATGGGTGTATATTATACGGCTCGTCATTCCGAGGCGCGCGCCGCAGGCGCGAACCAGGAATCCATATTCATGATCCGCGGTTATGGACTCCGGGCTTGCAAGTTGACGCCCGCGTCCCGGAATGACCGAGCGCGGCCTAGCATTTGAAGGTCCCATGGCACAATCCTTGGCTGGAACAGGCATCCTGCGCATCGGCTCGCGCGGCTCTCCGCTCGCGCTCGCGCAGGCGCGCGAAGTCAAGCAGCGCCTCGCCGAGACGGGCCTCGCGGCGGAGCGGATCGACATCGAGGTGATCCGCACGGCCGGCGACCTCATCCAGGATCGGCCGCTCAACGAGGCCGGCGGCAAGGGGCTTTTCGCCAAGGAAATCGAGGAGGCGCTGCTTGCGGGCCGAATCGACCTCGCGGTCCATTCTTCCAAAGACCTTCCGACCGTGCTGCCGGCCGGCCTCGTGCTTGCCGGTTTCCTGCCGCGCGAGGATGCGCGCGACGCGTTCATCAGCCGCAAGGCCGAGGCGTTGCGCGAATTGCCGCCGGGGGCCGTGGTCGGCACCGCCTCGCTGCGGCGGCAGGCTTTCGTCAAGCGGTTGCGGCCGGACCTCAAAGTGGTGCCGCTGCGCGGCAATGTGGAGACGCGGCTGCGCAAGCTCGAGGCCGGAGACGTGGACGCGACGCTCCTCGCCGTCGCCGGCTTGAAGCGGCTTGGTCTTCTCGCGGCGGCGACCGCAATCCTCGATGCCGACGAATTCATTCCGGCGGTCGGCCAGGGAGCGATTGCGGTGGAGACGCGCGCGGACGACGGCGCCACCCGCGCGCTCGTCGGGACGATCGACCATGCCGACACCGCGACGGCGCTCGCCGCCGAGCGCGGCTTCCTTGCCGTGCTCGACGGCTCTTGCCGCACGCCGATCGGCGGTCATGCCAGGGTGAGCGGCGCAACAATCCGCTTTCGCGGCATGATCGTCGCGCCTGACGGCAGCGAGGCGTTCGAGGTTGTCCGCGAAGGCCGCCGCGAGGAGGCGGCCAAGCTCGGCGCCGATGCCGGCCGCGAGTTGCGGCAACGCGCCGGCGTCGCCTTCTTCGCGCGGATTTGACCGTGCGTCTCCTGCTGACGCGACCCGAGCCCGACGCCGAGCGGACCGCCGCCGCGCTGCGCGCGCGCGGCCATAGCGTGGTCGTCGCCCCGCTCATGCGCATCGAAGCAATCAAAGATGCGGAGATCGGGACCGGCCCGTGGGCGGCGATCCTGGTCACCAGCAGCCATGCGGCGCCCGCGATCGGCGCCCACCAACGCTTCGCGGAACTGCGCGCATTGCCGGTCTTCGCCGTCGGCGCGCGCAGCGCCGCGGCGATGCGCGCGGCCGGCTTTGCCGACGTAACGTCCGCCGACGGCACCGCGGGGGATCTCGCGCGTCTGGCCGCGGAGCGAATGAAGCCCGGAGCCTCACTTCTCCATCTTGCCGGCAAACACCGCTCCGGCGACCTCGCCGGCGAGCTTGGCTCCCAAAACTTTATGGTGCACACCGCCGTGATGTACCGCGCCGCCGCCGCCGCCCTGCTCCCGCGCGCGGCGGCCGCGGCGTTGGCCGGCGGCATCGACGGCGTCTTGCATTTCTCGCGCCGCAGCGCCGAGACCTACGTGAAGACGGTGCGCGGCGCCGGTTTCGGCGAAAAGGGCCTGCAAAGTCCCGCCCATTTTTGTCTGTCCGCCCAGGTCGCCGTGCCGCTCACGCAGGCCGGCGCCGCGCGCATCCGCATCGCGGCACGGCCGGTCGAAGCCGCTCTCATCGAACTTGTTCCCGTGGCATGAGTTGGCGTGACGTACCGTGATGTACTATGCCGTGGCGGCGAGTCGGCTGGGAGACGAATCGGCCGGGAGAACAGGGCCGGTCGATTCACCCAGGAGGACGCATGACGAGCGAGCCTGACAGCACATCGCGCCGACGGCCGCCGACCATCGATCTGACGGCGAGAGAAGTCGAAACCGAAAAGCTTGCTGCGGACCCGCCAGGCGATGGCGAGAAAGACGCGCCGGGCGGGCAGACGCGCCGGCGCTTCAGGCTGCAGGCTACCGGCGACCTTCTCACCGGCACCATGGGCGCAGGCGCTGGCGCCGCCGCGGTGCTCGCGATCTTCGCCGCGCTGTGGCTAGCGGGTCTTGTGCCGTCGCGCGGCGCCGCGCCGCCGCCCAATGCTGGAAGGTCAGAAGCCGCCGCCATCAAGGAAATCTCGGCGCGGCTCGACAAGACCGAAGCGGCGCTCGCGGCGCAACGGCCGGACGCGGGGCTGACGGCGCGCATCGCGGCGGCGGAAGCCGGGACAAAATCACTCGGCGATTCGCTCGCTGCCCTCAATCGTCGCGTCGATGACATTGCCGCGACCGTCCGCAGTGCGCTCGCGCACGCCGATGCCGCCGCCGCCGCGGTCGACGCAGCGAAGACCGCCGCGCAGGCGGGCATTCGGCGCGACGACCTCGACGCCTTGGCGAACCGCCTTACGGCGCTCGAAGGCTCCGTCAAATCGCTCAACGACGATGTGTCGCGCCATGCCTCGGGCGTGGACGACCGGGCGGCGCGCATGACCGTCGCCGCCGAAGCGCTGCGCGCCGCCGTCGAGCGCGGTGCGCCCTACCAATCCGAACTCGCGGCAGTAACATCACTCGGTGTCGACCAGAACGCGCTGGCGCCGCTTGATCCCTTTGCCGCCGACGGCGTACCGAGCGCCACGGTGCTCGCGCGCGAGGTTATGGCGCTCACGCCCGCGCTCGTTCGGGCGTCGGGCACGGCGCCGGGCGCAAGCTCGTTCCTTGGGCGGCTCAAGGCCAATGCGCAAAAGATCGTTCGCGTCACGCCGATCGACGCGCCGCTCGGCGATGACCCGGCGGCGGTCATCGCCCGGATCAACGCCGCAGCGGCGCGGGGCGATCTCGCCGCGGCACGCGCCGAAATCGCCAAGTTGCCGGCGCCGGCACGTGCCCTCGCCGACGGCTGGGTCAAGAAGGCCGAAGCGCGCGAAGCGGCCATTGCGGCGAGCCGGCGCGTCGCCGCCGATACGCTCGCCGCGCTCGGCAAGCCGGCTTCGCAATGATCCGCGTCGTCGTCTTTCTGATCATTGTCGGCGCGCTGTCGCTGGGCGTCGCCTGGCTCGCCGACCGGCCGGGCGAGGTGGTCGTCATCTGGCAGGGCTGGCGCATCGAGACCTCGCTCATGGTCTTGGGCGCGGCGGTGCTCGTGGCGATGGCGGTGCTGGCGTTGATCTGGAGCCTTCTGCGCGCGGTGCTGCGCTCGCCCGTGGTGCTGCGCGGTCTGCTGCATGGCCGCCGCGGCGCGCGCGCCTATGACGCGATCTCGCGCGGGCTCATCGCCGTCGGTTCCGGCGATGTCGCCGCCGCACGCAAACTTGCAGCCAAGGCGAACCGCATCGCGTCAGGCGAGCCGCTCGCGCTCCTGCTCGGCGCCCAGGCCGCGCAGCTCGCGGGCGATCGCGCGGCGGCCGATCGCGCCTTCCGCGCCATGGCGAGCCGCTCCGACACCAAAGCGCTCGGCTTGCACGGCCTTTTCATCGAGGCGCGGCGTCGCGACGACGTCGCCGGCGCGCGCGCTTATGCCGAGGAGGCGGCGCGAACAAGCCCGACGCTCGGCTGGGCCGGCAAGGCGGTGCTCGAGTTCCGCTGCGCGACCGGCGATTGGGCGGGCGCGATCGCGCTCCTCGAAGCGAACAGGAGCGCGCTCGACAAGGAGAGCTATCGCCGCCAGCGCGCGGTGATGCTCACGGCGCGCGCGCTCGACGCGGCGGAGGCCGACCGCGACAACGCCAAGGCCTTTGCGCTCGAAGCGGTGAAGCTCGCGCCCACTTCGGTTCCGGCGGCTGCGCTCGCCGGCCGGCTCCTTGCCGAAGGCGGCGATCGGCGCAAGGCGGCACGTATCGTCGGCACGGCTTGGCGCGCCAATCCGCATCCCGACCTCGCCCAGGTGTTTTCCGAGCTTCGCTTCGGCGACGCCGCGCGCGATCGGCTCAAGCGCATCGAAGCGCTGGCCAAGCAAGTGCCCGGCCACATCGAAGGCGCACTGGCGCTGGCGCGCGCCGCGCTCGACGCGCAGGAATTCGCCAAGGCGCGCGCCGCGCTTGGCCCCTATCTCGCCGCGCCGACCAAGCGCGTCTGTCTGCTGATGGCCGAGGTCGAGCGGGCGGAGCGCAACGACGAAGGCCGCGCCCGCGAATGGATCGCGCGCGCGCTCAACGCCGCGTCAGACCCGCAATGGACGGCCGACGGCTACGTCTCCGACCGCTGGCGGCCGGTCTCGCCGGTCAGCGGCCGGCTCGACGCCTTCGAGTGGCGCGTTCCGCTCACCGGTATCGCGAGCGCGGCGCCGGTGATCGAGCCGGCAGCCGTGGCCGTGGCGTCGGACGCGGGCGCGGATACGAGCGCGCCGCAACGCGACGCCGCGCCGGCGCCAAGTGAACCCGCGCCGATGCCGAGTGAAAAAGACGACACGGCCTCCGCTGTGGCCGAGGCGGCTTCGACCGCGGCCTCTCGCCGCGGCCGCGAGGCGCAACCGAAGCCCGAGGCGGTCATCCCGCTGGTGCATGCGCCGGACGATCCCGGACCCGAGGCCGCCGCGGAAAGCGAGCCGCAGCCGGAACCGCAAAGCGGTGGTTGGCGCAAGATTTTCGACTGAGCCGTCGAGGTTGGGCTGTCGGCGGAGCTTGCCAATGCTTTGGCACGCGTGCATTATAATTCCGATTAAACCTGATGAACTATAATGCATGACGATAAATGACCGTGGCCAAGCTCGCAGCAAGATCCAAGCTCACTGCAAAGCCCGATGCGGCTTCCCAAAACGAAGCCGCATCGACGGCGGCCTTCCTCGCTGCGATCGGGGGCGAGGTGCGGCGCCATCGCGCCAAACGCGGCATGACGCGCCGCCAATTGGCGCAAACGTCGCTCACGTCCGAGCGCTATCTGGCGCAGATCGAAGGCGGCGCCGGCAATCCGTCCGTCAGCGTGTTGCGCGCGATCGCGCAGGCGCTCGATCTTCCCGCTTCCGCGCTTCTTCCGCCGGAGAGCGGGGCGCGCACCGCCGCGCTCGGCGGCATCCTCGATCTGCTGGCGCAGCTTCCGGCGGCGGAGTTGCACGCCCTTGCCAAGGAAATCGAGGCGCGCGCAGCGCGCTCCGCCCACGCCGATCGCGCCCGGCGCATTGCCCTCGTCGGCTTGCGCGGAGCGGGCAAGTCGACGCTCGGCCGGATGCTCGCCCGACACTTGGGCATGGCCTTTATCGAGCTCGACCGCCGCGTCGAGGAGGATTACGGCGTCAGCATTCCCGACCTGATCGAGATGGCCGGCACGGCAACCTTCCGCCGCCATGAACGCACGGCACTCGAACGTGTCATCGTCGAGCATGAAGCCGCCATCATCACCACGGCCGGCGGCATCGTCGCCAACCCGGAGACCTATGCTTTGCTCTTGCGCCGCACGCACACGGTGTGGATCAAGGCGCGGCCGGACGAGCACATGAGCCGGGTGATGGCGCAGGGCGATTTCCGCCCCATGGCGCAGAACCGGCAGGCCATGGCCGACCTCATCGCCATCCTGGAAGCGCGCCGCGCCGACTATGCGCGCGCCGAGGCCGAAGTCGACACCTCGGACGAAGCCGTCGAGCAAAGCTTTGCCAAGCTCTTACGCGTGGTCACGCCGTTGTTGGCGCCGCATGCGGCACGTGCAGCGGAGGGGTAGCCGTGACTCTCCTCGACCAAGGCTTCCTCGACCTTCCGCCGATGCGGCTCGAATACCGCATGGTCGGGCCGCGGCCGGAGGCGGCGCCGACCATCGTGATGTTGCACGAGGGTCTCGGCTGCGTCGGTCTATGGAATGCGTTTCCGGAACAGCTCGCCGCGGCGACCGGTGCCGGCGTCTTCGTCTATTCGCGCGCCGGCTACGGCCGATCGAGCCCCGGAATACTGCCACGGTCGGTGTCGTTCATGCACGAGGAGGCGCTCGACGTGCTGCCGCGCGTGCTCACGGCAATCGGGTTCCAACGCGGCATTCTGCTCGGGCATAGCGACGGCGCCTCGATTGCGACCATTTACGCCGGCAGCATCCAGGACCACCGCGTGCGCGGCCTCGTGCTCATGGCGCCGCATTTCTTCACCGAGGAGATGGGATTAGCCGAGATCCGTCGCGCCCGCGAGGCATTCCGCGCCGGTCCCCTGCGTGAAAAGCTCAAACGCTGGCATGCCGACGTCGATGGCGCCTTCCGCTCCTGGGTCGAGCCCTGGCTCGATCCAAACTTCGAAAAATGGGACATCACCGAAGCGCTCGGCTACATCCGCGTGCCGGTCCTGATCGTGCAAGGCGCGGACGATCAATACGGCACCCGCAAACAGGTCGAGGCGGCGCAGGAGGAATGCTTTTGCCCGGTCGAGGCGGTGATCCTTCCGGGCGTGCGCCACGCGCCGCATCGCGACGCGCCCGGGCCGACGCTCAATGCGGCCGCCGGCTTCATCAATCGGCTGTTGCGCGATCATCACGAAGGCGCGGCGCATTTCGATTCCGGGGTTGCCGCTTGATGAATTATAATGCCGATATTGTCTATCCCGTACCCAAGCACGCCATCTAGTCGTTGGGAACAGGTACCCATTTTTTCGAATTATTCTTGCGGCAACGGACGGCCGTTTCGATTCCACTCGTCCATCTGCAGAATGTCGCAAATAGGGACTGGAACGTTGCCTCGAAAGATTTCGAGCATGCATTTGGGAAGCGCATCAAAGAGAGTTGCCGCTCGTTCTAGTGCCTTCCTCAGAGTCGGAAATTCCTCGCGAATCTGCCCCTGTTTTTCTCCGCCGCGCGTACCTTTAAGCACAAAGGGCGGTTCCTTTTTTGGCTGAGCCATCGTGCTGACGATCTTATCAAAAGCCCATGATGGCTGATCCGCGCCAATCTCCCGAGCGGTTTCCTTAAACCGCTCGGATTGGCGTTTGTCCTTTATCTTCGGCTTTCGCTTTTGCTTTTCGCCTGCTTTTCCCATGTGGGTGCTCGCTAATGAGGCGTTCGATAGGTGAGCCTCTTGCCGACGATGCCCTTAAGCGCACGATCAGCACGCGCAACGTCGTTCACGCCAAGCGCGATGCGATTTGAATACCGAAAATCGAACTCCGCAAGGTAACGGTGCAAATGCTTCTCTTTGCAATGCTGGTAGACGCCCTTCATGCCACGTTTGAAGATTGAGTAGTAATTTTCGACCGTGTTGCTGTGGATGATGTCATCGCGTACGTACTCGCCGATGCTGTGGCGAACCGCATCATGCGCCGCAAAGTGCTTGCCGATTGCCGCGTAGTGTCGGCCTTCGTCGGTCATTAGATGGCTGTCGCGGAGCACGTTTTGGAGCACCAGTGGCGCAATCTGTTCCATCTTCATGTTGTCCAGATGGAAACTGCGAGCCGAGCCGCCGCGTTCAACCAACGTCAGCACCGCGTTCTTGTGTGCGCCTCCGGCGCGAGCCTTTGGCGTCCCTTCAACGCGCCCAATGTAGGTTTCGTCCGACTCGACGATCTTGCCAGCGCCGCCCATTGGCTCCATGCCGAGGACGCGCATGGCCTCGCGCACGCGGTGCGACATGAACCACGCGGTTTTGAGGGTGACGCCCAAGGTCCTCGCCAGTTGATTCGAGCTGATGCCCTTCTTGCTCGCGGCCATCAGGTGCACGCATTGGAGCCACAACCGCAGCGGCACATGCGAGGATTCGAACACGGTACCGACCGTCACGCGGAACGGCTTCCGGCACTGGTAGCACTTGTAAACGCCGATCCGGGTGCTCTTGCCGCCCATCTTGCCGATCCGGTCGTGCTGGCCGCAGCGGGGACAAACTGGGCCGTCCGGCCAAAGCCGGGCTTCAAGATGGGCATAGGCGGCCTCTTCGTCGTGAAAGTGTTTTGCGTCTAGAACAGAGGATTGCATGACACCTTATTTCCTAGTGTGGAATAAGGATAACATGCCATTTTGGGTACGTCAAGTGTTTGTTAAAAAGAATCTGGATTCGCTGCTTGGAATTGCGTTTTCCTCTGCTTTCTAATATATTTGCGCCGGCCGCCGTGCATTCCCTGCTCAAGGTTCAGTCACGGCGACCGGCTCTGACCCCCTATACAAACAGGGGTAGCTTGTTTCGCCGGCAATCCGGCGAGGGTAACGCCGCCCAGCCGCCGGATATGGACTCCGAGGCTGGGCGACGCCATTTCCGGGTACCCCAGAACTCAATGTATCTCGCGTCCTCCAACTCGAAGTCCATCTGGGGTCTCATCGGGGCGCGGCCGATCCTTGAGCCAATAAAGACCCTTGCGAATCGAGCACACGGTCGATTTCGGATGGGATAGGTAGGCGCTAAGGGTAGACTGGGGACGGACACCGCCAAGCCTTACGCCAGCGCCGACGCAGGCGTCGTAAAGAACGCTCAATTCTAGGGGCGCTCCGGCAGTCCTAAGAACATTCTCGGAAACAGAAATAGCGGCCTTGTAGACCGGGCCGTCCGGATCAAAGGCCGGGATTTCGGTTTCTTCTTTGCCATTGAGCTTGCCCGTGTCCTTTTCGACCAAGGCAAGGCCATATTTGTCCGCCAGCGAGGCAAGCCGTTCCAATTCGCGTGCGTCGGCGTCAAGCGCCTCTGCCTCGCGTTGTGCATCTGCCAGTATCTTGGCCTTCTTGGCCTTCAGTGCAGCAATCGGATCGACCATGATTCCAGCAGGATATGCTCGTCGCTGAGAGGAGTCAACGGCGTGCCAGAGATTTTCTGGCAAGATAGGTCAAATGGGGAACGCGGACGACGGTCTGTCTGAGTCGGACTCAGAGGGCCTTCCCTCCCTTCTTCCCTTCCACTTGTGCTTGGGTACGGTATAGACAATATCGGCATTATAATGCATAATTTAATTAGCGAATTTGACTGCACTATAGTGCAGTTTCGTGGCGGCGGTCATGGCTGATGCGCAACACGCTGCCGAACGTCCTCTGGCCAACGGCCGGACGCGGATCGATTTCCAGACCGAGCCTGCGCACTATCGCCATTGGAAGCTCAAGATCGAGGGCGACATCGCCACGTTGTTCCTGGACGTGGACGAGAAGGGAGCTCTGTTCGAAGGCTACGACCTCAAGCTCAACTCCTACGATCTCGGGGTCGATATCGAACTTGCCGACGCCGTCGAGCGGCTGCGCTTCGAGCATCCGCAGGTCCGCGTTCTGGTTTTGCGCTCGGGCAAGCCGCGGGTGTTCTGCGCCGGCGCCAACATCCGCATGCTCGCCGGCGCGAGCCATGCGCACAAGGTCAACTTCTGCAAATTCACCAACGAAACGCGCAACGGCATCGAAGATTTGAGCGCGAATTCCGGCCTCAAGACCATCTGCGCCATCAGCGGCACGGCGGCGGGCGGCGGCTACGAATTGGCGCTCGCCGCCGACCACATCATGCTGGTGGACGACGGCTCCTCGGCGGTCGCCTTGCCGGAATTGCCGTTGCTTGCGGTGCTGCCCGGCACCGGCGGCCTCACCCGCGTTTCCGACAAGCGCAAGGTGCGCCGCGACCACGCCGATTTTTTCTGCACCACGGAAGAAGGCGTGAAGGGCAAGCGCGCGCTCGAATGGCGGCTGGTCGATGAAGTAGTGCGGGGCTCGAAATTCGAGGAGACGATCGCCGCGCGGGCGAAGGAATTCGCGGCGAAATCCCGCCGTGCCACTGTGAGCCGGGGCATCAAGCTCGCGCCGCTCGCGCGCAGCTTCACCGCGGACGGCGTCGAATACGGTTCGCTCGCCGTCGCGTTCGACCGCGCCGGGCGGATCGCCACGATCACATTGCGCGGGCCCGCGGCGCCGCCGCCGGCTTCGGCCGACGCCATGGCGGCGCTCGGCTCGAATTTCTGGCCGCTGCAGCTCGCGCGCGAACTCGACGACGCCATCCTCCACATCCGGCTCAACGAGTTCGATGTCGCCGCGATCGTGTTCAAATCCGCAGGCGATCCGGACGAGGTCGTCGCCTATGAGCGGTTCCTCGACGCCAACAAGGATCACTGGCTCGCGCGCGAGATCCGGCTTTTGTGGAAACGCGTGCTCAAGCGCGTCGATCTCACCTCGCGCTCGCTCGTCGCCCTCATCGAACCGGGCTCGTGCTTTGCCGGCACGCTCGCGGAGCTCGCCTTCGCCAGCGACCGCTCCTACATGCTGGCCTCCTCCCTTCCCTCCCCCGCAAGCGGGGAAGGGTCAGGGAGAGGGCGCAGCGGCGACAACAAGCCTGCGGCGACGATCGCGCTGACCGAGGCCAATTTCGGCGCCTATCCGATGTCAAATGGCCTAACCCGGCTCGCCAGCCGCTTCCTCGCCGATCCCGCCGATCTTGACGCAGCGAGAGCCGCGCGCGGCAAAATGCTCGACGCCGCGGCCGCAGAGCGGCTCGGGCTCATCACCTTCGCGCCCGACGACATCGACTGGGACGACGAGGTGCGCGTCTTCCTCGAAGAGCGCGCCAGCTTCTCGCCCGACGGCCTCACCGGCCTCGAAGCCAATCTACGCTTCGCCGGGCCGGAGACCATGGAATCGAAAATCTTCGCCCGGTTGAGCGCGTGGCAGAACTGGATTTTCCAACGCCCCAACGCTGTCGGCGAGGAGGGCGCGCTCAAGCGCTACGGCACCGGCCAGAAGCCGGTGTTCGATACCCGGAGGGTATGAATTCAGATGACGGAGGACGGACGACGGAGGACAGATGAAGGCGACGAATGCTGGCGCGGCATCCGTCGTCCGTCATCCGCCGTCTGTCCTCCGCCAAGGAGCCGGCCATGAGCACCGTCGAGACCGTCGACTACACGACCAGGATTCCGAACAACGTCAATCTCGCCGAGGACTGGCAGGTTTTGCGCGCGCTGGAGAGCTGGCATCCGGGCTACATCGACTGGTGGAAGGACATGGGGCCGGAAGGATTCCAAGAAGCGCTCGTTTATCTGCGCACCGCCGTCTCGGTCGATCCGAAGGGCTGGGCGAAGTTCGACTATGTGCGGATGCCCGAATACCGCTGGGGCATCCTGCTCGCCCCGAAGGACGACAATCGCATGATTCCGTTCGGCCGCCACTGCGGCGAGCCGGCCTGGCAGGACGTGCCCGGCGAGTATCGCGCCATGCTGCGCCGCCTCGTCGTCATCCAGGGCGATACTGAACCGGCTTCGGTCGAGCAGCAGCGCCATCTCGGCAAGACCGCGCCCTCGCTCTACGACTTGCGCAACGTCTTCCAGGTCAACGTCGAGGAAGGCCGCCATTTGTGGGCCATGGTCTACATCCTGCAGAAATATTTCGGCCGCGCCGGCCGCGCGGAGGCGGCCGAGCTGCTGCAGCGCCGCTCCGGCGACGCCGACAAGCCGCGCATGCTCGGCGCCTTCAACGAGGCGACGCCCGACTGGCTGTCGTTCTACATGTTCACGTTCTTCACGGATCGCGACGGCAAGATGCAATTGGAGAGCTTGGCCCAATCGGGCTTCGACCCGCTCTCGCGCACCTGCCGCTTCATGCTGACGGAGGAGGCGCACCACATGTTCGTCGGCGATACCGGCGTCGGCCGCACCGTCCAGCGCACCTGCGAGGCGATGCAGGCGGCCGGCATCGAGGACCCGATGGATATCGACAAGGTGCGCGCACTCGGCGTGATCGACCTGCCGACGATGCAGAAGAAGCTCAACCTGCACTATTCGCTGTCGCTCGATCTGTTCGGCTCGGAGGTCTCGACCAACGCCGCCAATGCGTTCAGCGCCAGCCTCAAGGGCCGCTTCCAGGAGACCAAGGTCGAAGACGACCACCGGCTGGAGAACGCGACCTATCCGGTGCTCAAGCTCGTCGACGGCGAGATCACGCGCGTCGAGGAACCGGCGCTGACCGCGGTCAACATGCGGCTGCGCGACGACTACACCGCCGATTGCCAGCGCGGCCTCGACCGCTGGAACAAGGTCATCGCCAGGACCGGCGTGGCCTTCAAGTTCGAGCTGCCGCATGTCGGCTTCCACCGCCGGATCGGCGAGTTCAAGGACGTCAAGGTGTCGCCGGCCGGCGAACTGATCGACGAGGCGACCTGGAACCGCGATGTCGGCAAGTGGCTGCCGTCGCAGGACGACGGCGATTTCATCGTCAGCCTGATGCGGCCGGTCACCGAGCCGGGCAAGTTCGCGAGTTGGATCGCGCCGCCGCGCATCGGCATCGACAACAAGCCCGGCGACTTCGAGTATGTGAAGATCGCGGCGTAGCGTCCTCTCAGCCGTTCACCGTCGTCCTGAGGTGACCGCGAAGCGGCCCTCGAAGGACGAATGGTCGCGGCGTTGGCGCCGTCGCCCTTCGAGGCTCGGCACTGCGCGCCGAGCGCCTCAGGGTGACGGACTGCTCCCTTCCCCGGCAGCCCTTCGCGCAGTCCCGCCCGCGCGAGGCTCTCGCCGGTCCCGATTCACGCCGCGACCGCGGTCGCGGCGCGTCCGAAAGCCGGTGACCACTTTTCGGGATCATGCTCTACTCTCGCGTCGTCGGCGGAGAGGAACAACCCATGCCGTTTGCCACGAGGTTCTGGTCGGCTGTCGCCGCGACCGGCGTCTTTGCCGCCACCGTGACGGGGCCGGTGTCCGCCCAGGCGCCCGACAAGGTCTCGTTCGGCACCAACTGGGTGGCGGAAGCCGAGCACGGCGGCTTCTACCAGGCGCTCGCCGACGGCACCTATCGCCAGTACGGCCTCGACGTGACCATCGTGCCGGGCGGCCCCAACGCCAACAATCGCATGCTGCTGCTCGTCGGCAAGATCGACTTTTATCTGAGCGCCAACACGCTGCAGGGCTTCGACGCGGTCGAGCATAACGTGCCGACCGTCGAGATCGCCGCCATGTTCCAAAAGGATCCGCAGGTCCTCATCGTTCACCCCGATCAGGGCATCGACAAATTCGCGGATTTGAAGAAGCTGACGCTGTTCGTCTCCAAGGAGGGGATGGCGACCTATTTCCAATGGCTCAAGGCCGATTTCGGCTTCAAGGAGGATCGGGTCAAGCCTTACACCTTCAATCCGCAGCCCTTCCTCGCCGACACGAAGAGCGCGATGCAGGGCTACGTTACCTCGGAGCCGTTTGCCGTCGAGAAGGCGGGCAAGTTCAAGCCCAGAATTTTCCTGCTCGCCGATCAAGGCTTCAGCTCCTACTCGACGCTGATCGAGACGCGCCGCGATCTGGTCGAGAACAAGCCCGGCCTGGTGCAGCGTTTCGTCGATGCCTCGATCATCGGCTGGTACAATTACCTTTACGGCGACAACAGGCCGGCCAATGCGCTGATCAAGCGGCAGAACCCGGAGATGAGCGACGAACTGCTCGCCTTCTCGGTCGCCAAGATGAAGGAATACGGCATCGTCGATTCCGGCGATTCGCTTACCCTCGGCATCGGCGCCATGACCGACGCGCGCATGAAGGATTTCTTCGACAAGATGGTGCGCTCCGGCGTCGCCAAGGCCGATCTCGATTACCGCAAATCCTATACGCGGCAATTCGTCGACAAGAAGGTCGGGCTTGATCTGCGGCCGAAGCAGTAGCGATGCGGACGCCGCCGGCGACCATTCAGTCCTCCCCCCTCGTTGCGCTGCGCAATGTCGGCAAGACCTTTCCCAACGGCATACGCGCGCTTGCCGGGCTCGATCTCGACGTCCGCCCGGGCGAATTCCTGGCGCTGCTCGGCCCTTCGGGCTGCGGCAAATCAACCGCATTGCGCATCATCGCCGGATTGAGCGAGCCGAGCGAAGGCGCCGTCGAATGGCCGCGCGCGGCGGCGGCGGCCGAAAGCGAAAGCCGGATCGGCTTCGTCTTCCAGGAGCCGACGTTGATGCCGTGGACAAACGTCTTCAACAACGTGCTGCTGCCGCTCAAGCTCAAGAGCGAGCCGGCGGGCAAGGCGGCCGCGCGCGTCAAGGCCGCGCTCGACCGCGTCGGCCTGCAGAGCTTCGACCGCGCCTATCCGCGCGAATTGTCCGGCGGCATGCGCATGCGCGTCTCGATCGCCCGCGCACTCGTGACCGAGCCACAGCTCCTGTTGATGGACGAGCCGTTCGCCGCGCTCGACGAGATCACGCGCTTCAAGCTCAACGACGATCTCCTGCAGATGTGGCAAGCGCTGCGCACCACGGTCATCTTCGTCACCCATTCGGTGTTCGAGTCGGTGTACCTCGCCAACCGCGTCGTGGTGATGGCGGCGCGTCCGGGCCGCGTCTTCAGCGAGCTTAGCGTCGATGCGCCTTATCCGCGCAACCAGGATTTCCGCACCTCGCCCGCCTACGCCGCGTCCTGCCGCCGCGCGTCGGCGGCTTTGGCGCAGGCGATGGCCGCGGGAGGCGAGCCATGAACGCGCGCGGCTCCGTCGGCGAGCATCGCGAGCGGGCGCTGCGCATCGCGCTGCCGGTCGCGGTGCTCGCGCTCGGCCTTGCGGTCTGGGAATTGGTGGTGCGGAGCGAAGGGATACCGCCCTACGTGCTGCCAGCGCCCGATCTCGTCCTGCGCACGCTGTTCGCCGACTGGACCTTATTGTCACATTCGCTGCTGGTCACGCTCATCACCACCGTCGAGGGCTTCTTGCTGGCGGCGGTCGGCGGCATCGGGCTCGCGGTCCTGTTCAACCAGTCGCGGCTCGTCGAATATTCGCTCTATCCCTATGCGGTGATTTTGCAAGTGACGCCGATCGTGGCCGTGGCGCCGCTCCTTCTGATCTACTTGCCGCAGCAGGCGGCGGTGCTCGCCTGCGCCTGGATCGTGGCGTTCTTCCCGGTGCTGGCGAACACCACGCTCGGATTGAATTCAGTCGATCGCAATCTCGCCGACCTGTTCGCGCTCCACGGCGCCTCGCGCGGCCAGGTGCTGTGGCATCTCAAGCTGCCCTCGGCGCTCCCTTATATGCTCGGCGGGCTGCGCATCGCCGGCGGGCTGTCGCTGATCGGCGCGGTGGTCGCCGAGATCGCCGCCGGCTCGGCGGGCGCCGGCTCCGGCCTCGCCTACCGCATCGCCGAATCGGGCTACCGGCTCAATATCCCGCGCATGTTCGCGGCGCTACTGCTCCTCTCGCTCGCCGGCATCGTCATCTTCTATCTGCTTTCCGTCATCAGTCACCTGGCGCTGCGGCGCTGGCACGAGAGCGCGCTCGATGGGGAGCATTAACGTCCGGCTCACAAGGTGGGACATCAAGAGCCTTGACCCGAACGGTGCATTTCGGTGATCAAGACTTGAGCCGGGCACTCTCGGACGGGCGCGGCCGTAATCGAAGAGCGTCCGAAGGATATTGACAATGTCGCAGAATGCCTCGCGCCTTCCCGGGCGCCATTTTTTGCAAATTCCCGGCCCGACGCCCGTTCCCGATCGCGTCCTGCGCGCCATCGATATGCCGCTCATCGATCAGCGCGGACCGGAATTCGCGAAGCTCGGCAAACGAGTGCTGGAAGCCATCAAGACCATCTTCAAGACCACGCAGCCGGTCATCATCTACACCGCGACCGGCACCGGCGCCTGGGAAGCCGCTCTGGTCAATACGCTGTCGCCCGGGGACCGGGTGCTGATGGTCAATACCGGCCAGTTTGCGGCGTTGTGGAAGACCATGGCCGATCGGCTCGGGCTGCGAGCCGAAGTCATCGCCACCGATTGGCGCGTCGGCGCCGATCCCGCGGCAATCGCGGACCATCTGCGCAAGGACAAGGCGCGCGAGATCAAGGCCGTCTGCGTGCTGCACAACGAGACCTCGACCGGCTGCCTGTCGCCGATCGGCGAAATCCGCAAGGCGATCGACGCCGCCGGCCATCCGGCGCTGTTCATGGTCGATACCATCTCCTCGCTCGCCTCGACCGACTACCGCCACGACGAATGGGGCATCGATGTCAGTATCGGCGGCGCGCAGAAAGGCCTGATGCTGCCGCCGGGCATGTCGTTCAACGCGGTGAGCGCCAAGGCGCTGCACGCGTCGAAGACGGCGAAGCTGCCGCGATCGTTCCTTTCCTGGGACGACATGCTGACGATGAACAAGCAGGGTTTCTTTCCCTACACGCCGGCGACGCAGATGCTGTACGGCCTCGACACGTCGATCGCGATGCTGCACGAGGAGGGGCTCGACAACGTCTTTGCCCGCCACCACCGACTTGCCGAGGCGACGCGCCGCGCGGTGCGCGCGTGGGGGCTCGAAATCCTCTGCCGCGATCCGAAATATTATTCGCCGACCATCACGGCGGCGCTGCTGCCGGAGGGCCACGACGCCGACGCTTTTCGCAGTCTCGCGCTCGCCACTTTCAACATTTCCTACGGCGCGAGCTTCGGCCCGTATGCCAAAAGATATTTCCGCATCGGCCATCTCGGCGACATCAACGACGCCACGCTCATCGGCGCGCTGGGAGCGACGGAAATGGCGCTCGCGCTCGCCGGCGTGCCGCACAAGAAGGGCGGCGTGCAGGCGGCGATGGATTATATCGCCTCGGCGCAATCCGGCGCCGCCGTGCGGGCGGCGGCCGAATGACGGATCATGCCAGCGGCACCGCGGCCACTTGGTCCCTGAACGCCGGCCGCGCGGAGATCGCCGCGAACCAGCGTTCGACATGGCGCAGCGGCGGGCGCTCGGGCACGAGCGCCCGATAGCGATTGGCGATGACGGCGGCGGGAATGTCGCCGTAGGAGAAACCGTCGCCGGCGATGTAGGCGGTCTTGGCCAACTGACCATCGAGGATGGTCATCGCCGCCGTCGTTTTCTTTTTCGATTCTTCGATCGCCGCGTGGTTGCGTTTTTCCGCCGGCGTGCGGATCAGGCCCCAGAAGCAATCGAATATCGCCGGCCCGAGAACGCCGAGCTGCCAGTCCATCCAGGCGCTCGCGCGCGCCCGCATGCGCAGGTCGGCCGGTTCGAGCGCGGTCGCGCGGTGCTTGGCGGCGAGGTAGCGCACGATCGAGTTCGATTCCCATAACAGGAAGCCGTCCTCCTCCTCGAGCGTCGGCACCAGCCCGTTCGGGTTCATGGCGAGGTAAGCGGGCTCGCGATTCCTGCCGAACGGTCCACCGATATCGATGCGCTCGTGCGGCAGGCCGATCTCGCCGACCGCCCACATCACCTTCTGCACGTTTGCCGAGGTGTTCCGTCCCCAGATCTTGATCATGGATGGTCTCTCCCGGGGCTCGCGCTTACCCTTCCCGCAAGCGGCAAGAGGGAGCGTCAATCGATCCGGCGCGCTTCCTCCGGCAGCATGATCGGGATGCCGTCGCGGATCGGGTAGGCGAGCTTGGCGGCGCGCGAGATCAACTCTTGCTTCTCCGCGTCGTATTCGAGCGGACATTTGGTGAGCGGACAAACCAGGATTTCCAAGAGCTTTGGATCGATGCTGTCGGCGGAATGGTCGGTTGACATGGGGGGCTCCGATGCGGCGTTTCTTTGTCTTATAGCAATTCAGCGTGGCGGTTTGTCATCCGCCGTCGTCCGTTACTGCAGCGACGTTTCGCCCGGCGTCTTGCTCTTGGCAAGCTCGATCTCGGTGAGGGCGACCAGGATTTCGGCGCGGGTTTTCAAATCCGGCGCCTCCAGCATGGCCTGCTTCTCCGCCGTACCATAGGGCGACATCATCGCCAGCGCATTGACCAGCGCTTCGTTGGGGGCGTTCTCGATGCCCTCCCAATCGGCCTTGAGGTTGTTGGCCTTGAGGAAATCCGTGAGCGCGCGCAGGAGCGCGGCGCGGTCGACCTCGTCCTCGCCCTTGCGCGCGGTGAAGTCATCGATGAACGGCCGATAGGTGACCCGGCATTGCCGGTACGGCGTGTCGGCGGCAAGCTCCTCCTCGATGCGGAAGCGGGCAACGCCGGTGAGCTGGATCAGATAGCGGCCGTCGCCGCTCTCGGCGAGCTGCGTGATCCGTCCCACGCAGCCCACCCGGAACAGTTGCGGCCTGCTCTGGTCCGGCCCGGTATGGACGGGATCGGGTTGGATCATGCCGATGAGACGCGATCCGCGGCGCAGCGCCTCGTCGGTCATCGCCAGATAGCGCGGCTCGAAAATGTTAAGCGGTATCTGGCCGCGCGGCAGTAGCAATGCGCCCGGCAACGGAAAGACCGGAATGACGTCGGGCAGATCGTCGGGCCCCTTGTAGATCGCATTCATCGGCATGGAGCACTCCGCACGTCGCGCGCGGCCGAATGCGTCCGTCACCTCCCGCGCCGGCGGGGCCGAGACGAGAGGCTACGCAAACAAAATCGAGGAGAGCCGCTTGCGGCCCTCGATCGTGGCCTCATCGGTCGGTCCCCAAGCATCGAAGAGCTGGACGAGTTGCTTGCGGGCACCGTCGTCGTTCCATTTGCGGTCGCGTCGGACGATGCCGATCAAGTGGTCGAGCGCCTCCAGCCGGCGGCCTTTGCCGTTGAGCGCCAGAGCGAGATCGAAGCGCGCCTGATGGTCGAGCGGATCGGCCGCGACCTTCCGTTCCAGCTCGGCGATGGGCCCGATCTTCTTCGCCTGCTCGGCCAATTCCAACGCCGCCCGCGCCGCGGCGACCGAGGATTCGTTGCGTTTCGAATCTGGGACCAGGGCGAGCGTCTGCCGCGCCTGGTCGAGCGCGTCGGTCTCGACATAGCACCGCGCCAGGCCGGCGAGCGCGTGGACGTTGCCGTTGTCCTCGGCGAGAAGCTCAGCGTAAAGGTTCGCCGCGCCGGCCGGATCGCCGCCCGCCAGCGCCGCATCGGCGGCCTTGATGAGATCCATGGCCTCGCCGTCGATGCTTCCCTTGGTGAGGCGTTCGAGGAACGCCACGACTTGGCTTTCCGGCAACGCGCCCATGAAGCCGTCGGCGGGCTGGCCGTTGACGAAGGCGATCACCGCCGGGATCGACTGGATTCCCAACTGGCCGGGAATGGCCGGATGGTCGTCGATATTCATCTTGACGAGCTTCACCTTGCCCTTGGCGGCGCGCACCGCCTTTTCCAGCACCGGCGTGAGCTGCTTGCACGGGCCGCACCAGGGCGCCCAGAAATCGACCAACACCGGCTGGCGCTTGGAGTCCTCGATGACGTCCTTGACGAAGGTTTGCGTCGTCGTGTCCTTGACCAACGCGTCCGCGGTGGCGGTTTGAGCTTGCTGCAACATGGTCTTGACGTACCTGGCTTCCGGACCCCGATGGCCCCTGTCTGCTCTATTCGCCCGATTAATCTATTCGCCTGATTAAATGGTGAGAAGGAGGGCGAATGCAATCGCGGTTTCAGGCCGCCGCGGCCGAAACCGCCTCGATCCGCGGCCGGTGGCCGGTGGCTTCGAGAAACTTGAGCAGCCCCTCGCGCGAGACCGTCGTTGTGCCGGTGTTGACCAAGGGATGAAAGTTGAGAGTGTCGTGCGCCATCATAGCGGCGTCGAGGATGACCTTCACCCGAAGGGCCTTGTCATTGATGACGGCGAACGGGGTCACCGAGCCCGGCTCGACGCCGAGCGTCTCGCGCATGAGATCGGCCGCACCGAAGGAGAACCGCCCGGAGGCACCGAGCAGGCGGTGCAGCGATTTGAGCTCGATTGCCGCGTCTTCTTGCGCCACCACAAGGTAAACCGCCCCTTTCTTGTCGCGCAGGAACAGGTTCTTGGTATGGCCGCCGGCGACCGCGCCGCGCCAAGCGCGCGCCTCCTCGACCGTGAATACCGGCGGGTGGCTGACGGTCCGGTGCGCGATGCCGAGGCTGTCCAAATAGGCAAAAAGTTCGTCCGGCGAGGCGGGCATCGGCGGCTTCATAGGCTGGCGGGGCGACGGTTGCAAAGCCGCGGGCTCTTTGGCATAGCTTGCTGGCGGCTCTTGCCGCCTACCCTCTTCGGATGCGGGTGTAGCTCAGGGGTAGAGCACAACCTTGCCAAGGTTGGGGTCGTGGGTTCGAATCCCATCGCCCGCTCCAAATTCAATCATGTCAAAATGAGTCGAACCGCGGCGGCAGGCAGGGCGGCGGCTTGCATTGGCACGCTTGCCATTCAGTGCGAGCATGCTGCCGCCCATGGCCATTTCACGAGGACGGCATGCCCGCGCCGAAACCGCCCGCTTTCGAGACATTGAGCTTGCATGCCGGGCAACATCCCGACCCGGTCACGCGCGCGCGCGCCGTGCCGATCTACCAGACCACGTCGTACCTGTTCGACGATGTCGATCACGCCGCCGGCCTGTTCAACCTGGAACGCGCCGGCCATATCTACACGCGCATTTCCAATCCGACCACGGCGGTGCTGGAGGAGCGGCTCGCCGCGCTCGAGGCCGGCGTCGGCGCGGTGTGCACGGCGAGCGGCATGGCAGCGATGCATCTCGCCATTGTCACGCTTCTCGGCGCCGGCGACCATATCGTCGCCTCCGCCTCGCTCTATGGCGGTAGCATCAATCTCCTCACCCACACGCTGCCGCGCTTCGGCGTCACCACCACCTTCGTCAAGCCGCGCGATCTCGACGGCCTGCGCGCCGCGATCAAGCCGAACACCCGGCTCGTCATCGCCGAGACCATCGGCAATCCCGGCCTCGAAGTGCTCGACATCCCCAAGGTGGCCGAGATCGCGCACGCGGCCGGCATTGCGCTCCTCATCGACAACACCTTTGCGACGCCCTATCTAAGCCGCCCGCTCGTGCTCGGCGCCGACATCGTCATGCACTCCGTCACCAAATGGATCGGCGGGCACGGCATCGCCATCGGCGGCGCGATTATCGACGGCGGCCGCTTCGACTGGCAGGCGTCCGGCAAATTCCCGACCCTGACCAAGCCGTATGCCGGCTATCACGGCATCGTCTTCGCCGAGGAGTTTGGTCCCGCCGCGTTCATCATGCGCGCGCGGGCGGAAGGCTTGCGCGACTTCGGCGCGTGCCTGTCCCCCGTCAACGCCTTCCACCTGCTGCAGGGCGTGGAGACGCTGGCGCTGCGCATGGAACGGCACATGGAGAATACCGCGGCGGTGCTCAATTTCCTGTGCGATCATCCGGCGGTCGAGTGGGTGCTGCATCCATCCCTCGACACGCATCCGGATCACGCGCTGGCGCGAAAGCTGCTGCCCAAAGGCGCGGGCGCAATCGTCAGCTTCGGCATCAAGGGCGGCCGCACGGCCGGGCGCAAATTCATCGAGGCGGTGCGGCTCGCAAGCCACCTCGCCAATGTCGGCGACGCCAAGACGCTGGTGATCCATCCCGCGAGCACCACGCATCAGCAGATGGATGCGGCGGCGCTCGCCGCCGGCGGCGTCGGCGAGGAGCTGGTGCGCATCTCGGTCGGGCTGGAGGCCGCAAGCGACATCCTCAACGATTTCGGCCAGGCCTTGCGCGCCTCGCAAAAGGCCTGACATGCGGCTCATCGTTGACGGCGCCGAGACATTCGCCTCGACCGGCGGCCGCGATTTCGACGCGGCACTGCCGGCGGTCGTTTTTCTGCATGGCGCCGGCCTCGATCATTCGGTCTGGGCGCTGCTCGCCCGTTCGTTCGCGCATCGCGGATTCGGCGTGCTCGCTCCTGATCTTCCCGGCCACGGCCGCTCGGGCGGCGCGGCGCTCTCCTCGATCGACGCGCTCGCCGACTGGACGGCGGCGCTGATCGACGCCGCGGGAGTGCGCGCGGCCCGGCTCATCGGCCATTCGATGGGATCCTTGGCGGCATTGGAGACGACGGCGCGCCATCCGCAAAAGGTCACGGGCCTCGGCCTGATTGCAGCAGCAGCCGCCGTTCCGGTCTCCGCTGATCTGCTCACTGCGGCCAAGACCGGCGACCATGCGGCCATCGATATGATTTCGCTGTGGGGCTACGGCTACCGGGCGAGTTTGGGCGGCTCCGCGGCGCCGGGCCTGTGGATGCTGGGCGGCGCCGAGCGCCTGCTCGAACGCGCCCGTCCCGGCGTCATCTTCGCCGACCTTGCCGCCTGCAACGATTATCGCGACGGGCTCGCCGCGGCGGCCAAGGCGGCCGTGCCGTCGGTCGTGGTCCTCGGCGGCCGCGATCTGATGATTCCGGTGAAGGGCGGCAAGGCGCTTGCCGCCGCGCTCCCGCAGTGCCGCCTCACCGTGCTCGAAGGCGCCGGCCACATGCTGATGAGCGAGCGCCCCGACGAGGTGCTCGCCGCGCTTGCCGCGCTGCGGATGTGATCGGCCGCGCGCGCCGCTCGCTGAAGCCGGTCACAAGCGGATCAGAAGAAAGCCATGGTGCGGATTTCGATGCTTTCGCGCATCGGCGCGTTGGGCGGCGTGTTGGGATCCTCGAACGCGCAGTGGCCGACAAAACGCGCGCGCCCGTCGGTTTCAGATTCGTAGGTCTTGAGCAGGATCACGTGTTCCGGCGTCATGCGCGGAAAGTACCACCAGCGGTGCTGCGGCGAGTGCCGCATGACGAAAATCTCGCCGTCACGGTCGCGGTAGCGCAGCTTCATGGTGATGAAATCCTTTTCCGTGGACGTGGTGACGTCGCACATCGCCAGCGGCCGCTCTTCGACCGTGCGCTTCAACGGCTTCCAGAAATTGTAGAACGCGACCCTGTGCTTGAGCAGCTTATCGGCCTCCTCGGGCAGGAGCTGGCGCACGCGCAGCGGTCCCGAATTCGCCGTGTAATCGCAATGGATGTTCATCACCGGGGAGCGCCGCGAGGTGGAGTGCTCGGAATGCGTCTGGCCGACATTGCTCTGGGCGCGGATGGTGTGATCGAAGACGGCCACGCGCTTGGCGCCGACCTCTCGCCTCACGAATTCGGTAACGTCGGGATAGAACCGCGCGCGGATCGCGCCGTCGTCGTCCCATTGCTGAAACGTCGAGTGGAATTCACACAGGGCAAAGCCTTCGCGGTCGAGCGAAAACGATCGCGCGCGGTCCCAGCCGTCGAGGACCGTCATTTCGCGCGGATCGTCGCCAGCCTCGCGCCATTTGGTACCCGGCGGCGGCTCGTAGAAATAAACCTCCGGAGCGACGCCGGTGTCCCGCGTGTATCTGAAAGTCGATCTGACGGTGGTCTGGCCGGTCATTATTTCTTGGTCCTTGCGGTCACGGAAGGCCCCGACGCCGGCGTCGCGGCAGGCGCGGGACCGATCAGTGCGGCTGCAGCGCCGCCTCGACCGCGCCCTGCGTCTTGCGCCAGCACGGCAGCTTTTCGATCTCCCCCATCCAGCGCCTGAGGTTGGGAAACTCGTCGAGCGGCAGGCCCTGCCGCTTGTGCACGTGCATCGGCGCCGCCACGGCAATGTCGGCGATCGTCACCTCCTCGCCCGCGAGCCATTTGGATTTGGCGAGGCGGGCATCGAGGATGCCGGCGAGCTGGCGCCAGTTCGGCGCTTCCTTCTCCAGGAGCGCCTTGTCCGGCGGGGCGCCCATGAGCGGCTTGACCGCGTTCTCGATGAAGAAGGTGTAGCAACTCGGCTGCCAAGCTGAGACTTCCCACAACAGCCAACGATTGACGTCGGCGCGCTTCCTCAGGTCCTTGGGATAATGTTTGTCGGAGCCGCTCAGATCGGCCGCGTATTGCAGGATCGCATCGGATTCCCAGAGCGCAAAATCGCCGTCTTTCGCGGCCGGCAGCCTGCCGTTCGGATTGATCGCGAGATAGTCGGGCTGCTTATGGGCGCCGGTGAAATAGTTGACGTGCTTGATCTCATACGGCATGCCGAGCAACTCCAAGCCCGCCAGCACCTTGCGGCTATTGATGGTGGCCGGGTCGAGATATACCTGCAACATGACTGCTCCTCCCTGCGGCTTTTGTTGTTCGGCTTGTCCCGGAATAACGGCACAGTGGTAGCATTCTCGCCTGGTATCGGCAACGCGGTACACCGCAATGGCGGCGCTGCAACGTGGGATGTGTCCCGCTGTGCGCTTCCAGTTTTGCTCGGAACTGCGGCGTTGTTGAAAGACCGCCGGGATGGCGGCTTGGCGACGAGCCGTGACCATGCGGCCGTTGTCGGTGGCGTCGACCGCCTTTGTTAATAGCCCGCCGCGAGCGCGCCGCGGGTGCGCGGATCGGCCGCGCCGACAAAGCCCGCGGGCGTCACCAGGATCGAATTGGCCGAGGTCGGCAGCCGGCGCACGCGGACACTGTCGCCGCGCGCTTCGAGTGCGGCGATGAGATCGCCCGACAGCCCCGGCTCGGCGAAGACGGTGTCGGGCATCCATTGATCGTAGACGCGCGGCGCCGATACCGCGTCGGCGATATCCATGCCGCGGTCGATCACGTCGATCACGACCTGCAGCACCGCATTGATGATAAGACTGCCGCCCGGCGAGCCGGTGACGAGAAACGGCTTGCCGTCCTTGAGCACGATCGTCGGCGTCATCGACGACAGCGGCCGCTTGCCCGGCGCCGGCGCGTTGGCCTCGTAGCCGAGGAGACCATAGGCATTGGGTACCTCCGGTTTGACGGCGAAATCATCAAGCTCGTTGTTGAGAAGGACACCGGTGCCGGCGGCGACCAGACCGACGCCATAGCTGAAGTTGAGCGTATAGGTGTTGGCGACGGCGTTGCCGAACCGGTCGATGACGGAAAAATGCGTAGTGTTGCGGCCTTCCGGCCGCCCGCCGCCGCCGCGACCGAGATCGCGCGCCGGCGTCGCGCGCGCCGGATCGATGGTGGCGCGCCACGCCGCGGCATAGCTCTTCGAAGTGAGCCGCGCGACCGGAACCTGCACGCGATCGGGATCGCCGAGGAACAACGCGCGATCGGCATAGGCGCGCTTCATCGCCTCGACCATCAGGAACAGCGCCTGCGCCGCGTCCGCGTGCGCAAGATCGTAGCCTTCGAGGATATTGAGCATCTCGATCAGCGCAACGCCGCCGGAGGACGGCGGCGGCATGGAGACGATGTCATAACCGCGATAGGTGCCGCGCACCGGCGTGCGCTCGACGGCGCGATAGGCCTTGAGATCGTCGAGCGTCATCACGCCGCCGGCGGCGTCAATGGCGGCGGCGATTTTCTCCGCGACCGCGCCCTGGTAGAACGCCCGCGGGCCGTCGCGGGCGATCGCTTCGAGCGTGTTGGCGAGGTCTGGTTGAACGAGCCGGTCGCCGGGAGCGAGCACGTCGCCATCCGGCTTGAGAAAGATTTGCGCCGAGGAGGGCCAGCGCTTGAGCCGCGCCTGGTCCCTGGACAGGGAATCCGCCGTGTCGTCGGCAACGGCAAAGCCGTCGCGGGCGAGCGCGATCGCCGGCGCGATCAGATCGGCGAGCGTGAAATGACCCGAGCCGTATTTCTCTTCAGCGAGCGCGAGCCCGGCGACCGTGCCCGGCACGCCGATCGAGAGCGCGGAATCGCGCGATTTCCACGGATCGGCATTGCCTTGCGCGTCGAGGAAGGATTTTTCGTTGATCGCCTGCGGCGCCGTCTCGCGATAGTCGATCGTGGTATCGCCGCCGCCGGCGCGATGAATGACCATGAAGCCGCCGCCGCCGATATTGCCGGCGCGCGGATAGGTCACGGCAAGAGCGAAGCCGACGGCGACCGCGGCATCGACCGCATTGCCGCCCTTGCGCAGAATGTCGACGCCGACGCGCGCCGCCTGCGCTTCCTGCGCCACCACCATGCCGTTCTTGGCGGCGACGGCCTGCGCCTGCCCGATCTCAGAGTCGAGACGGTCTGCGCCGCGCGCCAAGAGCGGCAGCGACAGAAGGCCGACAAGCGTAAATGATACAAGTTTTTGCCGGGAGGGTCCGTTCATCGCCCGAATTAATCAGGCAAAAGCGATATACTGCAACCGTTTCCGAAGCCCGCAGGCACGCGTCGTCCGCGGCTGTCATGCGGATTGGAGAGCTGCCAGTACCGCTTTTGCCACCGCCCGCGTTCCGTCGGCGCCGCCAAATTCGCGCGGCTTGACGCCGCCGGCGAAGGCGCGATCGACGGCCGCTTCGATGCGTCGGGCCGCTTCCTCGGCGGGAGCATGATTGAATTTATCGGCGAGCCAATCGAGCATCATGGCGGCCGAGAGGATCATCGCCGCGGGGTTGGCGAGGCCTTTGCCCATGATATCGGGCGCTGTGCCATGACAGGGCTGGAACACGGCATGTGCATCGCCGATATCAGCCGACGGCGCCATGCCCATGCCGCCGACCAACCCGGCGGCGAGATCGGAGAGAATATCGCCGAACATATTTTCGGTGACGAGCACGTCGAAATTCCACGGCCGCTGCACCAGGGCGGCGGCGCAGGCATCGACGTAAATGCGCTCGGCGCGCAGATTGGGATGGCGCGCCGCGCACTCGTCAAAAGTCTCGCGAAAGAAGGCAAAAGCGCGGAAGATGTTGGCTTTGTCGACGCAATGTATGAGCCCTTTGCCACCGCGCTGCAGCCGCCGCTCGGCGAGGCGCAGCGCGAATTCGAAAATGCGCCGCGAGGCTTTGCGGGTGATCACGAGCGTCTCGCGGGCCTCCTCTGGCGCTACCACGCCCTTGCCCATAGACGCAAACAGGCCTTCGGTCGATTCGCGAATAACAACGAGATCGATGCCGAACGTGTCGGCGCCGACGATCGGACTCGGCACACCCGGTAGAAGCCGCGCCGGGCGCAAGCCGGCGTAGAGGTCGAAGGTAAAGCGCAGCTCCACCTGCGGTGCGATCTCGGTGCCGTCGGAATAGCGAACATGCGGCAGTCCGCAGGCGCCGAGCAGAATGGCATCGGCCTCCGCGCACAATTTGAGCGTCTCCTGCGGCAGCGCCGTGCCGGCCGCGAGATAATGTCCGGCACCGGCGGGTGCCTTGCTGAAGCGGAATTTCAATCCGGGTGTCGTTGTCTCCACCACGCGCAGAACTTCCAGCGCCGGCGCCATCACCTCGGGCCCGATGCCGTCGCCGGCGAGTACGGCGATGTGGAAGCTGTCGTTGGCAAGCATGATCAAATTGCTACACAGACCGATGCCTCGGCAGAATTTGCAAATCAATGCCCATCGATCCGTTACAGCCGGAATTTCCTTATTGTCGATTTTCGCCGATCACGGCGCCTCAAGGCGGATGCGCTTTTCCGTCACGCGTTCGACCGCGTCGCGACTATAGAGCATCGGCACGTACTCCCCCTTGGCCCAGAGCGGGGCCAGATCTGCGTAGTGAGGCGATCTCGGATCGCCGGACTGTCCCGGCGCGTTGATCCACACGCTGTTGTCCCATTCGCCGACGTCGATGATGATGCGTACCGAGGCGCCGAACCACACTCGAAAAGTATCAGGACGGTACATTGCCATCATCGGAGTTGAATCGCCGCCGGCCTTTGGCAAGGGGCCAACATCGAAGCGAGTTCCATTGGAAGACGTCAGAACCGGCGTAATCGCGTGGCAAAAATAACCAACGTGCAATCCGCCCCACGACCATAATGCCGGATCGGCGCCCAACCGCGACACGCCGTCTCGGTACGCGGCAGCCAAGGTCGAAAGCAGAAATTGATCGCGCGCCTTGACGGGATTCGCACCAAAACTCGGCGGAGGATCTGCAATGACTCGCAAAATGCTGTCCACATCTCCCGGGAGCAGCAGCGATCTTATCTGCGCGTCGGCGACTAAAAGCTTAAGTAATGCCGGCTTGAGATGATTGCTCCACCACAGTTCGAACAGGCAGCCCGATGCGCTCACCGCCGTTAGCCTGCAATCCCAGGCCCGCAACATCTCGAGTGCACGCGAAGAATCGATATCTTGGGCCTTGAGGCCGGACAAAATGAACTTTAACCGCCGGGCCGGGACCGAGAACACGTCGGTTTGCAGCGCAATCGAGTCCGCGATGGAATGCCGGGCTTGACCTTCGAGCACCTCGTGGATGCGAACGGCCCGCGAACTTTCCCACCACTCATACCCGATAGGCCGCTGCAAATACGGCCAGTTTCTCGGGACATTCATCTCGTTGGATGTCGCAAAGAATCCTTCGGATGGATTGCGGACCCATGGCAAATGCTCGGCGTCGATAAAGCCCTTCCATTCAAATCTTCCGTCGCCCGGAACCGGGAGGAGACCATCCCAATTTTCGCGCACCGGAGCGAAACCTGCCACCACCCACCCGACAGTGCCGCTGCGATCGGCATATACTTGATTGACCGCCGGCACGCCCCATTTGCGCATCGCGGCGCGAAATTCGTCGAAATTGCGCGTTCTCATGGAAATGAGACTGGCGCCATAGGCGGTCGTTCCCGGCTCCGACCAGACCGTCCGAATCGCATAGGCACGACGATTGGCCGGGTCCTCGTAAACTACCGGTCCATGCCGCGTGAACTTAAGGGATAGCGTCTGGTCGCGCTCACCCTTGACCGGGAAGCTCTCCTCAATGACTTGCATCTCCTCCCAGTCATCCAGGTATTTGTAACGATTCTGGTCGTCTTGCCGGGTTTCATAGACATATACGTCCTCTTCATCGTGGCCGAAGAACAGAGTCAATCCAAACGCCGCGTCGCCATTGTGCCCGATCATGATGCCCGGGAAGATCGCTTCGCCGGTGCCTATCGCGTCAAATCCGGGAGCGGTGAGGTGCACGAGATACCGCAGCGGCGGAGCCGCGTGCGCCCGATGGGGATCGTTTGCAAGGATTGGACGGCCGGTTCTCGTTCGCTCGCCTGCTATCGTCCAGTTATTGGAGCCATGCGGTTGAAAGTCCTGGTCGAAAATCACCTCGCCGGCCGGCGTTACCTTGGCCCACGCCGAAGCCTCGTCCAGTGTTGCCGCAAGCCGTTCCCGGCTGAACATCACGGCCGTTGTCGCCAAACGATAAAGGTCGACGATATCGAGGGGCACCGCGTCGAGCTCGACGCCGTCAGGCACCTTCGGGACTATCAAGGGGTTGAGATTGCCGCGAAGCAGGTCGGTGTCCGGGTCGCATTTGCTCAGGACGTTCGCCCGAAGGATCTCAGAAACGGCGTTGCGCATCCAGCCGTGAGTACGCACCCGTACAACATCTTCGGGCTGCCATTTGGCCGGCTTGGTGCCCATTTCGATGAATTCCAGAGAAAGTCGATCGGGCTCACGTTCAACTAAGTCGATGTACGCGTTGATGCCCTGTACGAACGACGTGCAAATGTCCCTGGCATCAGGCCCGTAGGCGGACCATTCCGCATCCATGTTGCCGCGATACAGAAAGAGCCTAGCGGCCCGATCCTGCGCCAGATATCCGGCGCCGAAATCCCCTGCCAGCAACCCCAACCCGCGTTTTCGCGCAAGATCGATTTGCCATAGACGGTCGCGGGCGGCATTAAATCCTTGCGCGAAAAACAGGTCCGCGAGGTTCTCCGCTCGGATATGTGGAATGCCCCACCTGTCGAGCAATATCTCAACCGGCGCGCGGAGACCGGGAATGGACAATCGTTCGTCAACCGGGCTATTCGGAGTCGCGCTCATAGGCTCACCATGGTTTTCAGCAATTGATTCTGCGCCGCTCGCATGCAGGCAAATTCCCCGGTCAAACGCCGCCGGCCGCGCGCAGAAACGCGGTCAAGGATCGCCTCACGTCGTGCGCATCCAGATTCTCCACGACGAAGACCAGCCTCGACGCCCGGTCCTCGTCAGGCCATGTATCGAGATGAACCGGCGGGTGTATGACGTGCTGGACGCCGTGCAACACTACCGGACCACTCGCATCGGCGACATTGAGCAGTCCCGCGACGCGAAGCACCTGCGCACCGTGGCGGTGCAGTAGGCATGTCAGCCAAATACCGAATGCGCTCCAATCGACCGCATTCTCGATGCGGAGCGAGAAGGTTTGTATCCCGGCGCAGCTTGAATCGCCGTCAAGACCATTTCGGTCAACCCAATCAGAACTTCACGTTGGCGGCGCCCTTCAATCCGAGGGTCGCGCGCGCCTCGGCGGGCGTAGCGATCTCGTAGCCGAGTTCTTCGACGATGCGGCGGATCTTGGCGACCTGCTCGGCATTGCTGGCGGCGAGCTTGCCCGGGCCGATGTAGAGCGAATCCTCAAGCCCGACGCGCACATTGCCACCCATCATCGCCGCCGTGGTGCAGAAATTCATCTGATGACGACCGCCGGCAAGCACCGACCACAGATATTGATCGCCGAACAGCCGGTCGGCGGTGCGCTTCATGAACAGGAGATTTTCGAGGTCGGCGCCGATACCGCCGAGAATGCCGAAGATGAGCTGCAGGAACACCGGCGGCTTGAACAGGCCGCGATCGATGCAATGGGCGAGATTGTAAAGGTGGCCGGTGTCGTAGCACTCGTGCTCGAATTTGACGCCGTGGCCCTCGCCGAGCGCCTTGTAGATCCTTTCGATGTCGCGAAACGTGTTGGGGAAGATGTAGGCGTCGGAATTGAGCAGGTAAGCCTCCTCCCAGTCGTATTTCCAGGTCTTGTAGCGCCGCGCCATGGGATAGAGCGCGAAGTTCATCGATCCCATGTTGAGCGAGCACATTTCCGGCGAAAGCTGCAGTGCCGCCGTGATGCGCTGGTCGACCGTCATGGTCACGGCGCCGCCGGTGGTGATGTTGACGACGGCGTCGCACGCCTGCTTGATGCGCGGCAAGAACCGCATGAAGATATTCGGGTCCGGCGAAGGGCGCCCGTCCCGGGGATCGCGCGCGTGCAAATGCAGGATGGCCGCGCCGGCTTTGGCGGCATCGACGGCTTGGGTGGCGATCTGATCGGGCGTGACCGGCAGCGCGTCCGACATGGTGGGGGTGTGGATCGAGCCGGTGATCGCGCAGCTGATGATGACCTTGTTCGCCATGCTCCTTTGTTCCTCTTCCCGGTTACCGGCGTTCGGCCCGACCCCGACGATGCCGCATTGCCAAACGCTCCAGGATCAATAACGCTCGGCGGTTTGAGGGTGGGCTCGGAAGCGGGTTGCTGTCAACTCTGACGCATCATTTTTTCTTTACAGGAAAAGATGGAATCTGGGTTTTTGCCGGACCTGACCGCTGCAACCGGCTTAGCATCCACGACCGCGATCCTCCCCGTGAACGGATATCCAGGGATAGTCCGACTACAACTGCAAAAGGGCTACCAAAATGGCACCGCGAATCCAATCGAAACAGCGACGCACCGTAGCGCCCAGGACTGAGAAGCACGTGCGACTGGAGCACGAGTCAGAGTCGGATAGCGGTCTTCGAACTGTGTCTGGTGCTCCAAGCGAACTCTCTTCCCGTCCGCTCGAGGCCAGCATTGGATTCGAGGTGCGGCGGCTGCGCAAATCAATCGACCTGACCGTCGCCGAACTCGGAGCGGCCGCCGGGATTTCGGCCGGGATGCTATCTAAAATCGAGAACGGCAGCATCTCGCCGTCGCTGGGGACGCTGGACGCTCTGGCCCACGCACTCAACGTGCCCATCAGCCGGTTGTTTGCCGAGACCGAGGACCAGCGAAACTGCTCGTTTGTGAAGGCCGGCGCCGGCGTCCGCATCGAGCGCCGCGGTACCAAAGCCGGGCACCTTTACGATCTCTTGGGCCACTCGCTCGGTGGTACAATCGGTGTCGAGCCTTATCTGATCACGCTGGCCGATGACGCTCTGCCCTACCCTTATTTTCGCCATGCCGGCATCGAGTTCATCTACATGCTGTCGGGCAAGGTCCGATACCGCCACGGCGACCGCACATACCTGATGGAGTCGGGCGATGCGTTATTCTACGACGCCATGGCGCGGCACGGTCCGGAGGATCTCATCGATATGCCTGCACAGTATCTCTCCGTCGTCATCTATTCGCGCGAACGTTAGCGGCAATAGCCCGCGCACGATCCGATCTCCGGGCCAAACGAATCAGAATTGCATTGTCAGTGCGGAAAATTAATGAGTTCCAACCCTAGGCTTCCTCGCCGCCCTCATCGAGGAATGCCTGCACCGCCGTGAACAGATCGAAGCGGTTTGTCTCCATCATGACGCTGTGCGTGCCTTGGCCGAGTTCGACCAGGCGCTTGCCGGGCGAGTTCTTGAGCAGCGGAAATAACGTGCGCGCCATAAGCGGCGGCACGTCGTTGTCCCAGGCCGCCGTTACCAGCAAGGTCGGCGCCGTGATCTTGGCCGGATCGTAATAGGCTTTGCCGGCCCCGGCCCACCAATATTCGGCGCAGTCCTGCATCACGCCGTTCGGCGCACGGAGGACCGGCGGAGTCATCCTGGCGCCGTCGGGATCGCTGGCGAAGGTCGCCTCGGCCCAGGCGTCGAAAACGCCGGCCGGGATCAGCGTCGCTTTCTTGTCTTCGGGCACGCCGCCGTACCAGCGTTCGCGCGCCTCTTCGCGGGTGACCGTCCGATAGCATGGCAGCCTCCGGCCCGGCTCCGCCACGGCCAGCCGTCCGGTCATCCCGATCCAAATCGGCGCATAAAGCACCAGCCGCTCGACCTTGTCCGGGTCCTGGACGGCGTAAGCCGGGCAGGAAAACGTGCCCCACGACCAGCCGATCAGGACGAGCCGCGCGACGTTCCGCCGCCGGAGAATGAAATCCACGGCGGCGGAAATGTCCCTGACCGCGGTTTCGGTGCGCACGATCGGCGGATTGGCCGCGGGCGGTTCGGCCATTTCCTTCGGTCGGGTGGATTTGCCGTAGCCGCGCAGGTCGAGCAGATAGACGTCGTAGCCGCGCGCGGCGATGATATCCATCCACGACAGGCCGTCGAGCGGAAGGTCGAACGTGGTGTGCGCCGGATAGGTCGCGCCGTGGACGAACAGCACCGTGCGCGCGGGCCGGAAGGAGCGCATCTCGGCGGGCCGCTTGTTGCGCACATAGATATCGATGCCGGGGTCGAGCGCCGGCACCATCATCTCTTCGACGGTCAGTTTTGCGGGTTGCGCGCCCGCACTCTGCGCGGCGGCGGCCATGTCATCCCTTTCGCCACATCGATAATTTATCCTCTCCCCACGCGGCGAAAATGCAATTTGAGTGCGGCAATCACAGCATCGACGGCAGCACCCGGTCCGGCGGGCGATGGCCGTCCATGAAGGTCTTGATGTTGACGATCACCTTCTCACCCATATCGACGCGGCCCTCGAGCGTCGCTGAACCGAGATGCGGCAGCAGCACGACCTTGTTGGCGCGCGCGAGCTTGACGAGCTTCGGGTTCACCGCCGGCTCGTGTTCGAACACGTCGAGGCCGGCGCCGGCGATCTCGCCCGCCTCGATCAGGCGCGCCAGCGCATTCTCGTCGATCACCTCGCCGCGCGCGGTGTTGACGACATAGGCCGCGGGACGGATGAGCTTCAGCCGGCGGGCCGAGAGCAAATGATAGGTCGCTGGCGTGTGCGGGCAATTGATCGAAATGATGTCCATGCGCACCAGCATCTGGTCGAGGCTTTCCCAGTAGGTCGCGTGCAACTCCTCCTCGATGCGCGGCGCCACGCGGCGGCGATTGTGGTAATGGATTTGCAGCCCGAAAGCTTTGGCGCGGCGGGCGACCGCCTGACCGATGCGGCCCATGCCGAGGATGCCGAGCCGCTTGCCCCAGATGCGATGGCCGAGCATCCAGGTCGGACTCCAGCCGGTCCAATCGCGCTCGCCGGTGAGCACCTGGGCGCCTTCGGCCAACCGTCGCGGCACCGCGAGGATCAGCGCCATAGTCATGTCGGCGGTGTCCTCGGTGAGCACGCCGGGCGTGTTGGTTACGGTGATGCCGCGCTGCACGGCGGTCGCCACGTCGATATTGTCGACGCCGTTGCCGAAATTGGCGATCAGCTTCAATCGTTCGCCCGAATGGCTGAGCACCGACCGGTCGATATTGTCGGTCACGGTCGGCACCAGGACATCGGCGAGCTTGACCGCCTCGGCGAGCTCGCCTTGGCTCATGGGCTTGTCGTCGAGATTGAGGCGCGCATCGAACAATTCGCGCATGCGCGTTTCGACGCTGTCCGGCAGCTTGCGGGTGACCACGACCAGCGGCTTTTTGCCGGACGCCATGCCCTGCCCTCTTGCGCCTGAAATCGGCCGGCGGCGTCGGCCCCTTTGCCGCATCCGTCCATTCAGGTCTCGTTAACCGCCCTCGCCGACACTGATCCCGGGAGGCGGCATATCCTTTCTCTCTATCAGATGGCTGCGCTCACACAAGGCGCGCCGGCTCCCCGACGCGATCGCGCTTCGCCGAGGGGTTCGTCAGGGCATGGCGCCATGGCATGGCGAAGTGACAAGTCGATGATTGCCAGGGCCCGGGCCCAGGCCACAATCGCGGCGCTCTTCGCGCTGATGCTTGGCGCCGCCGCAGCGCAGGCTGGCAATGATGCCGGGGCCAGCGGTTTGCCGATTCCGCGGTTCGTCAGCCTCAAGGCCGACCGGGTCAACGTGCGGCGCGGGCCGGACAAGGATCACGACGTCGCCTGGATCTATACCCACGGCGGCTGGCCGGTCGAAATCACCGCCGAGTTCGAGAATTGGCGACGCATCCGCGACTCCGACGGATCGGAGGGTTGGGTCTATCACTCGCTGCTGTCGGGGAAGCGCACCGCGGCGGTGCAACTGAAATCAAAGACCGATCTCGCCCCCGTGCATGCCAGGCCCGATGCCCAGAGCGCGGTGACCGCACGATTGGAGCAAGGGGTGGTCGGAACGGTCAAGCGCTGCACCGGAACCTGGTGCCGCCTCGCCGGCGACGGGTTCGACGGCTGGATCGAGCAGGACAAGCTCTGGGGCGTCTATCCGGGCGAGAAGATCGAGTGATCCGTCATTCCGGGGGCGACGCGAAACGCCGGCCCGGAACCCATAACCCCGATTATGAGCAGCCGGCGCGCCCGCGCCGGTTCTGCAATTTCTGTGGTTATGGATTCCGGCTCGCGTGCGCTCCGCGCTCGACCGGAATGACGCTGTCCTATCGCTTGCGCCGCAGTCGCACCACCACGTCGATGCGGGCAATCTCGTAGCCCTCGGGCGGGATCGGCGCCCTGCCGACGACCACGTCGGAGGAGGGAATATCCATGAGATCGTTCTGGTCTTCGATGAAGAAGTGGTAGTGTTCGGAATTGTTGGTGTCGAAGTAGGTCTTCGAGCCATCGATGGCGACCTGACGCAACAGGCCGACATCGGTGAACTGGTGCAGCGTGTTGTAGACCGTGGCGAGCGACACCGGCACCTTGGCGCGGGTCGCTTCCTCGTAGAGCATTTCCGCGGTCAGATGCCGGTCGCCTTTGGCGAAGAGAATCCAACCGAGCGCCATGCGCTGGCGCGTGGGGCGAAGCCCGACCTCGCGCAGCTTCGCCTTGACGTCGTGCCACGGACAGCCGGTGAGATTGGCGCGGCCGGGCGGCGTGTGCGGCTGAGTGGCCGGTGCGGCCAGTCCGGCGGCGCCGGAAACGATAGGACGCGACTGGGTCATGACGACACCTGGAGCCCCTGCCAGGTCCGGCAAGGATCGTTGCAATTGAAATCATTATACGCCGGCCGGCGCCTGCTGCAACCCCCACGGCGATAGGCCGCGGGAGCGTTCCGACCACGGCGCCGCGGCGCGGGCTGCGGCTTTGCCGCCAAATTCCCATGTGTTAGGGAATCACGCGACAGCCGGCCGCGGCGGAGACGGAGGAATGCAGGAACGCCGTTCCAATTTCGAATACGAGGACCTGCTTGCCTGCGGGCGGGGCGAGCTTTTCGCCGAAGGCCCGCAATTGCCGCTGCCGCCCATGCTCATGTTCGACCGCATTTCCGAAATCGCGGAAGTGGGCGGCGAATACGGCAAGGGGCTGGTGCGCGCGGTGCTCGATCTCAAGCCCGATCTTTGGTTTTTCCCCTGCCATTTCAAGGGCGACCCGGTGATGCCGGGCTGCCTCGGCCTCGATGCGTTGTGGCAGTTGCTCGGCTTCTTCCTCGGCTGGCTCGGCTCCGCCGGCAAGGGGCGCGCGCTCGGCATGGGCGAGATCAAGTTGTCCGGGCAGGTGCTGCCGACCATGAAGAAGGTCGTGTACGGCATCGACGTCAAGCGCGTGATGCGCTCGAAGCTCGTGCTCGGCATCGCCGATGGCTGGCTCTCGGCCGACGGTTCGGTGATCTATCGCGCGCTCGATCTCAAGGTCGGTCTGTTCCGCAACGCAGAGCCGCTGGCGAACGGAGCCTGACTCCCGCAGACTCGGCGGAGTAAGGCGGAAGAGGCGAAGATGAGGCGGGTGGTCGTCACCGGGATGGGCATCGTCTCGTCCATCGGCAACAACACGCAGGAAGTGCTCGCCGCGCTGCGCGAAGCGAAGTCGGGCATCGTGCGCGCCGACAAATATGCCGAGCTTGGCTTCCGCTCCCAGGTGCACGGCGCGCCCACGCTCGATCCGAACGAAAGCGTCGACCGCCGCGCCCTGCGCTTCCTCGGCGGCGGCGCCGCCTGGAACCATGTCGCCATGGAGCAGGCGATCCGCGATGCCGGGCTCGAGGCGAGCGACATTTCCAGCGAGCGCACCGGCATCGTCATGGGCTCGGGCGGACCGTCGACGCGCACGCTGGTCGAGAGCGCCGACATCGCGCGCAGCAAGGGGCCGAAGCGCGTCGGCCCGTTCGCCGTGCCGAAGGCGATGTCGTCCTCGGCCTCGGCGACGCTGGCGACCTGGTTCAAGATCAAGGGGGTGAGCTATTCGATCTCATCCGCCTGCGCGACCTCGAACCATTGCATCGGCAACGCCTACGAGCTCATCCGCCACGGCAGACAGGACATGATCTTCGCCGGCGGCTGCGAGGAGCTGGACTGGACGCTGACGGTCCTGTTCGACGCCATGGGGGCGCTGTCGTCGAAGTTCAACGACACGCCGGCCAAGGCATCGCGCGCCTACGACGCCGATCGCGACGGCTTCGTCATCAGCGCCGGCGCCGGCGTGCTGGTGCTCGAAGAACTCGATCGCGCCAAGGCGCGCGGCGCCAGAATCTACGCCGAGCTTGCGGGTTACGGCGCCACCTCGGATGGCGTCGACATGGTGGCGCCGTCCGGCGAGGGCGCGGTCCGCTGCATGCGCATGGCGCTCAAGGACGTGAAGGCTCCGGTCGATTACATCAATCCGCACGCCACCTCGACGCCGATCGGCGACCTCAAGGAGATCGAGGCGATCCGCGACGTCTTCGGCTCCGGCGACAAATGCCCGCCGATCTCCGCCACAAAATCGCTCACCGGACACTCCCAAGGCGCCACCGGCGTGCACGAGGCGATCTATTCGCTGCTGATGATGAACAACGGCTTCATCTGCGAAAGCGCCAACATCGAGAACCTCGATCCGGCCTTTGCCGACATGCCGATCGTGCGCGAGCGCCGCGACGGCGTGAGCCTCGGCTGCGTGCTGTCCAATTCGTTCGGCTTCGGCGGCACCAACGCCTGCCTCGTGTTCAAGCGACTGGATGCGTGACGCATGCCGGGGCTGATGCATGGCAAGCGCGGCCTCATCATGGGGGTCGCCAACGATCATTCGATCGCCTGGGGCGTCGCCCGGACGCTCGCCGCGCATGAGGCGAAGCTCGCGTTCACTTACCAGGGCGAAGCGCTTGGCAAGCGCGTCAAGCCGCTCGCCGCGTCGGTCAAGGCCGATCTCGTTCTGCCCTGCGACGTCGAGGATATCGCCTCGGTCGATGCCGTCTTCGCGGCGGTGAAACGGACCTGGGGCAAGCTCGATTTTCTGGTCCACGCCATCGCCTTTTCCGACCGCACGCAGCTCACCGGCCGCTACGCCGATATCACGCGCGAGAATTTTCTCCGCACCATGCTGATCTCGTGCTTCGCCTTCACCGAAGCCGCCAAGCGCGCCGCGGCGCTGATGCCGGACGGCGGCGCCATGCTCACGCTGACCTATAACGGCGGCACCCGCGCGATGCCGAACTACAACGCCATGGGTCCGGCCAAGGCGGCGCTCGAAGCCTCGGTGCGCTATCTGGCGGTCGATTTCGGCGCGCAGGCGATCCGCGTCAATGCCATCTCATCGGGGCCGATCCGCACGCTCGCCGGCGCCGGCATCGGCGACGCGCGCATGATGTTCGTCTTCCAGCAGCGGCATTCGCCGCTCCGTCGCGGCGTCACGCTCGACGAGCTCGGCGGCGCGGCGCTTTATCTTTTGTCGGATCTCTCGACCGGCGTGACCGGCGAAATCCATTTCGTCGATTCCGGCTACAACGTCATCGCCATGCCGCATCCCGACGCGCTGCGCGCCGACCGGGAACGGAACGACGACGGCGGCCAATAGGTGAAGCGTCACAGCTTCGCCAGATGCGGCATGACCTCGCTCTTGAACAGCGCCAGCGAGCGCAACGCGTCGTCGAGCGGCATGTTGCCGAAAAAAATGTAACTGAGAAGATAATTGACGCCGAGCTCCTTCGCCTGGCGCTCGATCTCCGCGCGTACTTTGTCCGGCGGGCCGGCGATCGCCGTGCCGTTCGCCAGCCAGGCGTCGTAATCGGCGCCGAACGGCAGGTGCAGGCCGGCGGTGGGGCCGAACTTGTCGCGCAGCCAGGTCAGGTGCGCGACGTGGCGGTCGAGCGCCGGCTTGCCGAAACGCCGCGCCTGCGCATCGCTGTCGGCGACCACGATCATCCGCGAGATGCCGATCGCCGCTCCGCCCGGAAATTCCGGCTTGGGCTGCGCCGCGCCGCCACGTTTTGTGAGCGCGGCGCGATAGGCGTCGATGGCGACTTTCGCCGCCTTGACCGGCCCCAAGGTCACGAAGTGCAGACCGTTCTCGCCGGCCCAGGTCGCCCCCTCGACGTTGGTGGAAGCGTACCAGAACGGCGGATGCGGCTCTTGCAGCGGCCGCAACGCGATCGGCACGTTCTCATAGGCGTAGTGCCTGCCCTTGTAGGTGAGCGAGTCGGTGGTCAAGCCGGTGCTGAGGCACTTGAAGGCGTCGGCAAAAATGTCCCGCGAATCGGCGAACTCCACCTTGTGGTAGCGCAGTTCGTACGGCGACACGCCGCGGCCGACGCCGACTTCGAGCCGGCCGTGGCTGAGATGATCGAGCATGGAGATCTCCTCGATCAGCCGCAGCGGCGAATAGAGCGGCAGGAGATAAACGAGCGGACCGAGCCGTATGCGCTTGGTGGCGCGGGCGACCGCGCCGAGATAGACGCCCGGCACCGGCACCATGTTGAGCGGGGTGGCATGGTGCTCGGCGACGTGCAGGCAATAGATGCCGGCGGCCTCGGCCGCCGCGACGAATTTGAGGCGTTCGTCGAACAAGGCCGAGAGCGGGCGCTCGCCGTGCTCGACATGATCGAACAATCCGATTTTCATGGTCCCTCGCTTTTATGGATGCGGGCGAATTGTTTGCACGGCGGCCTGCAGAGGTTTGCGCCATCGATTCTTGCGGCGGCGGGAACAGTTTCGCGCCATCCGTCCCGATGTCATTCCAACCTCCCGGTCTACCTCTGACGTCTTGTGCCATCTTCCACGGCGCTCATCCATCCGGATCGGCCGCGGCGCGGGCTGGATCTTTCCCCTTGCCTCGGTCGGTCGTGCGCGCCACATCAGCGCGGACCATGCCCGTCCCCCCCGCCATAGAAGTCGAGCGCCTCTTCAAAATCTACAAAAGCGTGCCGGCGGTCGACGGCGTCTCGTTCGCGATCGCCCCCGGCTCGATCACCGGTCTCCTCGGCGGCAACGGCGCCGGCAAGACCACCACCATCGCCATAATCATGGGGCTCGTCTCGCCAACCTCCGGCCGCGTGACGGTGCTCGGCGCCGACATGCCGGGCGAGCGCCACCGCGTCCTGCAGCGGATGAATTTCGAGAGCCCCTATGTCGAAATGCCGATGCGGCTCACGATCCGGCAGAACTTGACGGTCTTCGGCATGCTCTACGGCGTGCCCGACCTCGCCGGTCGGATCGCGCAACTCGGCGAGGCGCTCGATCTGACCGATCTGCTCGACCGTCCGACCGGGCGACTGTCGGCCGGGCAAAAGACGCGGGTGTCGCTGGCGAAATCGTTGATCAACGCGCCGGAATTGCTGCTGCTCGACGAGCCGACGGCGTCGCTCGATCCCGACACCGCCGATTGGGTGCGTGCACACATCGAGCGCTATCGACACACGCGCCAAGCCACGGTGCTGCTCGCCTCGCACAACATGACCGAGGTCGAACGGCTGTGCGAGCGCGTCATCATCATGAAGCGGGGACGCATCGAGGACGACGACACGCCGGCGCGGCTGCTCGCGCGTTATGGCCGCCGCACGCTCGAGGAAGTCTTCCTCGACGTTGCGCGCGGACGCGGAGAAGAGCGCGAGGCCGCGCAATGATCGCCGGCGCCGAGAACGCGCCCGCCTTCTCGCCGCGGCGCGTGATGGCGATGATCCTGCGCTATTGGTATCTGCTGCGCTCGTCTTGGCCCCGCTTGTTCGAACTCGTCTACTGGCCGACGGTGCAGATGATCACCTGGGGATTCCTGCAATATTACGTCATGCAGAACGCCGGCTTTTTCGCGCGCGCCGGCAGCACACTCATCGGCGCGGTGCTGCTATGGGACATCCTGTTCCGCGGCCAGCTCGGCTTCTCGGTCTCGTTCCTGGAGGAGATGTGGGCACGCAACATCGGCAATCTGATGATGAGCCCGATGCGGCCGTTCGAGTTCATCATCGCGCTCATGGTAATGAGCTTGGTGCGGTTGTCGATCGGCGTCATCCCGGTGACGCTGCTCGCGCTCGCCTTTTTCGGCTTCAACCTCTACGGCCTCGGCCTTGCGCTGGTGGCGTTCTTCATCAACTTGATGCTGACCGGCTGGGCGGTCGGCATTTTCGTTTCCGGACTGGTGCTGCGCAACGGCCTCGGCGCGGAGAACCTCGCCTGGTCGATCATGTTTCTGTTCATGCCGCTGACCTGCGTCTATTACCCGGTGGCGACGCTGCCCGTTTGGCTGCAGCCGTTCGCCTGGGCATTGCCGCCGACCTATGTCTTTGAGGGCATGCGCGCGCTCTTGATCGCGCACAGCTTCCGCGCCGGCCTCATGATCGATGCGCTGGCGCTCAACGTCGTGTTCTTTGCCGCCGGCGTGTTCGGCTTCCTCAAGCTGTTACAGAGCGCCCGTCGCCACGGCTCGCTAATGCAGACGGGCGAATAGGGCGCGATATCGGTCACCAACCCTCGTTAGTTATGTGCAACGCGGAAGGCACAACCGCGTTGATCCATACGTAAAGGATCAGAAAACATTCGGTTTTATATTGACGGCATGACAATCCATCCGCACAATGCTGCACTGCAGCAAGCCGGACACGAATCATCCATGGCCATCGGAGAGTTTGGCGGCGCGGCCGCCGCGCCAGTCGACAATGGAATATTGCTATCGACGCCGCTGTACTGGCTCTACGAAATGAGCCATGCGGCACTCAATCCCGCCCGGGCATGGGCCGACGCCACCCGATTGTTCTTCAAGAATCCGCTCAATCCATTCTACCACAGCACTTTCGGAAAATCGGTCGCCGCCGCCGCCGAGGTGTTCGAGCGCGCGACGCGCCGCTACCGCCGGCCGGAATGGCGCATATCCTCGACCCTGGTCGGCGCCGAACGGGTGCCGGTGCAAATTTCCACGGTATGGGAGCGGCCGTTCTGCCGGCTGCGGCATTTCGAGCGCGTGTTTGCCAATCGCCCGCGACGCCCGCAACCGCGGCTGCTCATCGTCGCGCCGCTGTCCGGTCACCACGCCACGCTGCTGCGCGGCACGGTCGAGGCGTTTCTGTCCAATCACGACGTCTACATCACCGAATGGTCCGATGCGCGCGTGGTGCCGCTCTCCCTGGGACGTTTCGATCTCGACGATTACATCGACTACGTCATCTCGATGCTGCACGCGCTGGGCGGGGACATCCATGTGGTCGCGGTGTGCCAGCCGGCGGTCCCGGTGTTGGCGGCGGCAGCGTTGATGGAGGCGGATCAGGACCCTTATGTCCCGCTTTCCATGACCTTGATGGGCGGCCCCATCGACACGAGGGTCAATCCGACCATCGTGAATACACTTGCCGAACGACGCGGCAGCGACTGGTTCCGGCGCAACGTCATCACCAAGGTGCCGTTCCCAAATCCCGGCTTCATGCGTGACGTTTATCCGGGCTTCCTGCAGCTTCACGGCTTCTTGAGCATGAACCTCGATCGCCACATCGAGGCGCACAAGCAGCTTTTCCTGAACCTCGTGCGCGGCGACGGCGATTCGGCGCAGAAGCACAAGGAATTCTACGACGAATATCTGGCGGTCATGGATCTCGCCGCCGAATACTATCTGCAAACGGTCGACACCGTTTTCGTGCGGCACGCGTTGCCGCTGGGCGAGATGACCCATCGCGGCCGGCGGATCGAGCCGACCCGCATCAAACGCATAGCTTTGCTCACCATCGAAGGCGAGCACGACGACATTTCCGGCCGCGGCCAGACCGAGGCGGCGCATCGGCTATGCGTCAACATCCCGCGCGATCGAAAAGTGCATTGGCTGCAGCCGGGCGTCGGACATTACGGCGTGTTCAACGGTTCGCGATTTCGCGCCGAGATCGCCCCGCGCATCGGCGATTTCGTGTCGTCGATCAGTCAAAGCCAGCGGGCCGCGCGCGGCGATGGCGTCACGGCGCGTCGCGCGCGCCACGCCGCGCTTCAGCAAGCGTAATGGTCCCGCCCGGCGCAGCTTTCGCCTCGTCCCTTGCTTGCCGCACCGGCGTCTAACTCGCGATTTTGTCGCGCAAAACCGGCCTGGTTCCGGTTCCGTCGCCCTAACGATTTGAAAATCCCACCGAATTTGGGAATCACGCGGGGTCATTGTGGCGTGGCGCGAAAAGCTTAAGAACTGAACATATATTCATGTTATCAATTACACCCGCTGGTTCCGTTCTCATATAGCAGCCCCAAGATGTTGTATGCCGGCGCAGCCTCATTCAAAGGGGCTACGCCACGCCTTGGATATGGCAGTATCGGTTCGGGATGGGAAGCGGGATCATCGGCCATGCCGCAGCGCGCGTTGCTCTATCGTCGCCCGAGTGAGCCGCAGGCGATCGAAATCATCTTCGATCGCTCGATCTATCCCGTGCGGTTGCGGCGCCATCGGCAGGCGCGGCGCTATACCTTGCGCATCCAGGCGGCGACGCGCGAGGTGATCCTCACCATTCCGCCGCGCGGTACGCTCAAGGAAGCGCGCGAGTTCGCGCAGAAGCACGGCGGCTGGATCGCGGCGCGGCTCGAGCGGCTGCCGGAAGCCGTGCCGTTCGCGCACGGGATCGAGGTGCCGCTGCGCGGCGTGCCGCACCGAATCGTGCATCGCCGCGGCGCGCGTGGCACCGTTTGGACCGAGACGGACGCCGCGGGCGAGCGGCTCTTGTGCGTCGCCGGCGATGCGCCGCACATCGATCGCCGCATCGGCGATTTCCTGCGGCGCGAAGCCAAGCGCGACCTCGAAATTGCGAGCCTGCGCTTCGCGGCCGACCTCGGCGTCACCATCAAGCGGGTCGCCGTGCGCGATCAGGCGAGCCGTTGGGGCTCATGCTCCACGGCCGCCGTGCTGTCGTTTTCCTGGCGGCTTATTCTCGCCCCGAGCCTCGTGCTCAATTATCTCGCCGCGCACGAAGTGGCGCACCTCGCCGAGATGAATCATTCGGCGAGGTTCTGGCGCCTGGTGCGACGGCTCTGCCCGGGTCACGAACGCGCCAAGGTGTGGCTCGACGTGCATGGCAGCGATCTGCATCGCTACGGCCTCCCCGACGGCGGCCGCGGCCCGGATTACACCGAAGGCATTTGAACGCCCGCTCAAAAAGTCTGCTCAATGGGCACCGACGGTCCTTACCGCCACGATGTCGCCGGCGGGTGGCAAGAGGCCCAATGACAGCTTGGTGGCCACCACGATCAACGTCGCCGCCAGCACGATGCGCAGCGCTCTCTCCGGTACACGGGCGGCGGCGTAGCTGCCGAGCAGAATTCCCGGCACCGATCCCAGGATCAAGGACGCAAAGATGCGAAGGTCGATCGATCCCAGAAGCCAGTGCCCGATGCCGGCGACAAGCGTAAGCGGCACCGCATGGGCGATATCTGTCCCGACAATGCGGGCGGCCGGCAGTTTCGGGTAGAGGAGAACGAGCGCCGTAACACCGATGGCGCCGGCGCCCACCGACGATATCGACACGATCGCGCCGATCACGGCGCCGACCGCAACGGTGAAAAACGCCACCTGCTGTTCCGCGAGCCCGCCGAGCCGGACCGAATACCGGGCGACGATCTTGTCGCGAAAAACCAACATGACGGCGGTGATGACCAGAGCAAGAAGCAGCACGACATCGATGAGTTCGCGTGCCGCCGCCCCCCTGATGTCGAGCGCGCTCAAGGCGGCGATCGTCGCCACGGTCAAGGGAATGCTGCCGGCCGCCAGCCGCCGCACCACGCGCCAATCGATCGTGCCGCTGAGCCCATGCACCAGACTGCCGGCGCTTTTCGTCACCGCGGCGTGCAGCAGGTCCGTTCCAACCGCAGTTGCCGGATGAACTCCAAACAGCAAGATGAGGAGGGGGGTCAACAATGCGCCGCCGCCAACCCCGGTCATCCCGACCAGCATGCCGACCGCGAACGCGGTCACGGCATAGATCGGTTGCAACGCGTGGATTGCGCTCATGTCGTCAGCTCGCTGCGTGCCGCGCCCGGCGATGACGATAGCGATGTCCTCGCCCGGCGACCGTGGGCGGATATTAGAGAGTTAAGAGCGCCCACGCACCGCTTGTCCGGCACCTACGCTTTGGCTCCTGTTAAAATATCTTTGTCCAGTAAAGTTGCACGTAGCAGAACTGCACTGCAATTGTGAGGTCGTATTTCGCGCGCAACGCGGTTGCGCAGGCGTGGAAAATCGCGCGGGCGCAGGAGTGTCGCTGCTGCACCGCACCAGATGGGCGCCGTTTGTGTTGGAACCGACATGCGCCGGCTCGCCGTATTGGCATTCCAATGCTTGCCGTAACTTCGCGGGAACCGCCGTTTTGCCGCACTAGATAACACTAACGCGTGATCCGCATTGCATCTGCGGGGCGGGTTCTTATTTTCCGTGCATTAGGCCGACCGGGCGGCTCCCCATCCCCCCGACACCCCTGCCGCCCGGCCCATAAGCCTAAGTTGAGGCAACAACTAGGACCCCAAGTGCGTAGTCTGCTTGGGGTTCTTTTTTGTGGCGAGACCGAGGCGTTTATGGTCAGGCCGGACGGCACCGCCAGCCGCCGGGTGGCTCAGTCTTTCACCAAATCGCCAAGCAAGCTCGCGGCAACGGCAAGCTTCGACAAAGTGAGGCCGGAATTGGCGATTTCGTGGATCGCCAAGCGGATGCGCTCCACATCGCCTTTGCGCGGCGCGACCCAGGCCTCGACCGCGTCGGCGCCGGCCGCGCCGTTGCCGACCATGGCGGCGGCGAGCCGTCGTTCGGCATCGCCGATCGAATCGCGCGCGCGATCGAGCGCCAGCCGGTCGAAATAATCGGCGATCGGGATGTTGCCCGCCGCCGCGGCGATGCGGTCGAGGCGGAAGAACGTGCCGGCGGCGAAATAGGTGGCGGCGACCTCGCCGACCGCCTTGCCGGTGCGGTCGGCGACGAGCACGATATCGGGGGCGGCGGCGAGCGGCCCGAGATCGGCGATGCGGCCGGCAAGCTCGTCCGCCACGCCTGCCGCGGCAAGTTCCCGCCTCTGCGCCGCGCGTGCGCTCACGGCGTCGGGCGGCAGTGCGCCATCGAGCGCGGCCGCGACCGCGGCGATGCCGTCGCGATAATGGGTCACGACATCGGCAAGGCCCTTGGTCAACTCGACGTTGCGCAGGAACCAGATAATGCGGTCGAGCAGCAGGTCCTGCACCGCCGCGTAGAGATCGAGCTGCACCTTGCCGGGAACCCGGTTGTCGAGGCCGTCGATCGCCGTATTGAGCGCGGTCATGCCGTAACTGTCGCGCACCGCCGCAAAGGCCGAGGCGATGGCGGCCGGCGCCGCGCCGGTCTGGTCGGCGATGCGCACGATGAGCGAAGGCCCGCCGCGATTGATCATCGAGTTGGCGAGCTGGGTGGCGATGATCTCGCGCCGCAGGCGGTGGTGTTGGAGCGCGTCGGGGAAACGCGCCGCGATCGCCTTCGGGAAATAGCGGCCGACCTCGCGGGCGAGATAAGGCTCGTCCGGCACGGTCGATTCGAGCAAGTCGTGATACAGCGCGAGCTTGGCATAGGCGAGCAGGACCGACAGTTCGGGGCGGGTGAACGGCTGCGCGCGGCGGCGGCGTTCGCCGAGCGCCATGTCGTCGGGCAGATATTCCACGGCGCGGTCGAGCAGGCCGCGCGTCTCCAGCGTCTGCATCAGCCGCTGCAGGAAGCCGAAATCCTCCATGCCGCGCCGCGCCGCGAGCGAGAGCGCCAAGGTCTGCAAGTAATTATTGCGCAGCACCAGGCCGGCGACTTCATCGGTCATCTCGGCGAGCAGCGCGTTGCGCGCGCGCATCGCCAGCCGCCCGTCGCGTAACGGAATACTCAACGCGATCTTGATGTTGACCTCCATGTCGGAGGTGTTGACGCCGGCGGAATTGTCGATGGCGTCGGTGTTGAGCCTGATGCCGTGCAGCGCCGCCTCGATGCGGCCGCGTTGGGTCATGCCGAGATTGGCGCCTTCGCCGATCACCTTGCAGCGCAAGTCGCGTCCGGCGACGCGAAGGGCGTCGTTGGCGCGGTCGCCGACCGCCTCGTCGCTCTCGTCCGCGGCGCGGACGTAGGTGCCGATGCCGCCGAAGAACACGAGGTCGACCGGCGCCTTGAGGATCGCGCGGATCAATTCCTGCGGCGTCAGCCGCTCGCCGACGCCGAACAGCTTTTGCGCTTGCGGAGAAAGTCGTATCTCCTTCGCCGCGCGCAAAAAAACGCCGCCGCCCTTGGAGATCAGCGCCTTGTTGAAGTCCTGCCAACTCGATCGCGGCAGATCGAACAGCCGCTTGCGTTCGGCGAAAGTGCGCTCCGGATCCGGATCGGGATCGATGAAGATGTCGCGGTGATCGAAGGCGGCGACGAGCTTGATCGTCTTCTCGCGCAGCATGCCGTTGCCGAATACGTCACCCGACATGTCGCCGACGCCTACGACCGTGAACGCCGTCAAGGCGATGTTGACATCCATCTCGCGGAAATGGCGCTTGACCGATTCCCAGGCGCCGCGCGCGGTGATGCCGATCTTCTTGTGGTCGTAGCCGGCCGAGCCGCCGGAGGCGAATGCATCGCCGAGCCAGTAATCATGCGCAACGGCAAGCTCGTTGGCGATGTCGGAGAACGTCGCCGTGCCCTTGTCCGCGGCGACCACGAGATAAGGATCGTCGCCTTCGTGGCGAACGACGTCCGGCGGCGGGATCACGCCCGCCGTTCCAGCACCGATATTGTCGGTGATGTCGAGCAGCGTCGAGATGAACAGCTTGTAGGCCGCGGTC
>JASHPW010000085.1 GCA_030037895.1 Xanthobacteraceae bacterium
TCGCCGACGAAGCGCGCCTTGTCGCTCGGCAGCGGGAAGTGCGGCGCCTCGAACGGCGGAGTGCCGTCGCTGTTATGAAGCTTGATCTCCGCCGGATGCGGCGACCAGGGTTTATGAGGAATAGGCTGTAACCCGTCGGCCATCAGGTCTGCGCCGGTCAACACCGCGAGCACGCCCGACGTTGCCAGCGCTTCGTCCTTGGCGATGGCGCGAATGGCCGCGTGCGCGTGCGGCGAGCGCACCATTACGGCGTAGGCTTGACCCGGCAGGTTTTCATCGGCCGTGTAGCGGCCGGCTCCGCGCACCAGACGCAAATCTTCGCGCCGGCGGACCGGCGCGCCAATTCCGCCGCTCGTCGCGGCGTTGCCCTCGGCGGCAAGTTGCGAACTCATTTGCGGCATTGCGCCGGGAAATTCGCGCGCTCAACCCGCCGCGCCGTCGGCCGGGCGCGCCAAACGAGATAACAGGCAACGTCTCGCTGCTGAGACAATTCGACCTCTTTTCTCCTTTGCATCTTGAATAATAAAAACAAATTTAGCACCATGCCAGACCGTTTGTAAGGCGGCGCGTCGCCGGTCACGGCGGCAGCGCAGGGCCGCGAGGCAATGCAAATGAGGACACTGGCAATCGCGGCGGCCATTGCCGCACTTCTGGGATCGCCGGCACTCGCGGCCGATCCCGCGCCGATCACCATCGTGGTGTTCAATCCGCCTTCGCTCGGCTCGGTGTTCCCGTCGGTCATCAAGCAGCAGAAATTCGACCTCGCCAACGGCATCGATATCACGTTCGTCGAACGGCCGCCGGATGCTTATGCGGCGCAGTTCAATTCCGGCGAGTTCGAGGTCGGCGGCAGCGCCTCGGTTCTCATTGTCGGTCTCGGCACCACCCGCGGCATCAAGATAAGCTATTTGTTCAATTTGTTCGATTACTGGGGCGCCGTCGTGACCAGCCGGCCGAACATCAAAACGCTGGCCGATCTCAAGGGCAAGGAACTTGCCGCCGCCAAGGGGACCACGAATTACGCGATGTTTGCCTGGTTTGCGAAACAGCAGGGCGTCGATCCGAATTCCTTCGAAGTGCTCAACACTGCGACGCCCGGCCTTGTCGGCTACGCGCTCGCCGATCGCGCCGATGCGGTGCAACTGTGGGAACCGGCTTACAGCTTGGTTACCGCGGAGCGGCCGTCGATCCGCACCATCGATCTCAACATCGCCAAGGTGTGGCGCGCCTTCGCCGGCGGCAGCGTGATTCCTTATCTGGGCGTCGCCGCGCATCAGGAGTGGATCGACAAGCATCGTGATCTCATTCCCGGTCTTTACCGGGCCTACAAGCAGGCGGCCGCGTGGGTGATGGCCAATCCGGCCGCGGCGGCGCCCTTGATAGCCGCGGTAAAGGACGACGCCGAACGCGCGGCGATCGTCGCCATGATCCGGGGCGGCGCGCGGCTGGGTTTGAATCTCGCGCCGGCGGGAAAGATCAAGAAGGAGATCGAGGCGACTTATCGCGCGGGACGTGAAGTCGGCCTGCTGCCGGCAACACCGCCTGCTTCTTCGATCTACACCGGCGAGCTGGAGTGATGGCGCCGGGCGACGGATCGGGCACGACGCGGCGTTTTCGCGGTCTTCGCCTCGAAGCTGTCGTCGCCCTCGCCGGGCTCGCGGCGATTTGGCAGATCGCTTCGCTTTTCGTTCCGCATTTCCTGTTTCCGTCGATCCCCGAGATCGCCGCGCGGCTGTTGGCGATCTTCACCTCCTGGAGTTCGCTCGCCGATGCGCTCGCCACCAGCGCCCGCATTCTCGCCGGGCTGGCCGGCGCTTTCGTGCTCGGCACTCTTCTCGCCATGCCCATGGCGCGTTCGACGGCGTTCGAGCGTTACGCTTATCCGCTGCTGAATTTCAACCAGGGCATCCCGGCTTTGTCGTGGGTGGTGGTCGCCATCATCTGGTTTCGCGGCATCGAGTTCCGCATCTTCTTCATCATGGTCATGACGACGTTGCCGGCCTTCACCTTTCAGGTGCTCGACGCTTATCGCGCCATGTCCAAGGATTTGTTCGAGATGACGCTGTCGTTTCGTCCATCACGGCTCGATTTGTTGCGCGCCTTGATATGGCCGACGGTGCTGCCCGGCATCCTTACCGCGTGGAAGGTCAATCTCGGCAACGCCGCACGCGTGGTCGTGGTCGCCGAGCTTGTTGGCGCGACCGGCGGCGTGGGTTATGAACTTTTGCAGCAGCAACAGCTATTCGACATGGCGGGCGCCGTCGCCTGGACGCTCGTGCTGGTGATTTTCGTCCTGGTCGTACAGGGCCTGATCACGTTGATCGAGTCGCGTGCCTTGCGCTATCGCGCCGTCGCCGAGCAAGCGCTGTGACCGCCGACCCCGAAATCCTGTTCGAGCAAGTGAGCAAGACGTTCGGGCGTGGCGGCGGCGAATTCGAAGCGATTTACGACTTGAGCTTCGCGATCGGACGCGGCGAGCTGGTGGCGATCTTGGGCAAAACCGGCTGCGGCAAGTCGACCACCCTCAATCTGATCTCCGGCCTGATCCGTCCGTCGCGCGGCCGCGTCCGGGTGCAAGGTCACGATCCCTATGCCGATTTCACGCGCTACCGCGGCAAGATCGGCATCGTCTTTCAAAACGATCGCCTGATGCCGTGGCGCACGGCGATCGAGAACGTGGCGCTCGGACTTGAACTCAACAAAGTGCCGCGGCAAAAACGCCTGGAAATCGCGGCGTCGTGGCTGCAGCGGCTCGGCCTTTCCGGCCACGAGAACAACTATCCCCATGCGCTCTCCGGCGGCATGCGCCAGCGCGTCTCGATCGCGCGGGCGTTTGCCGGCGAGCCCGACATCCTGTTGTGCGACGAGCCGTTCAGCGCGCTTGACGAGCACACCGGCAACGCGCTGCGCGATGAATTTCGCGCACTCTTGCGGCAGACCGGCGCCACATCTATTTTCATCACCCACTCGATCGACGAGGCGCTCTCGCTCGGCGAACGGCTCATGGTCCTCGGGCGCCCCGCGCACATTGCCTATGAAGCGACAATCGGCGTCGATATGAGCGAGACCGAACGCGAGGCGGTGCGCGGCCGCATCCGCCGCGTGCTCGCCGGCGACGCGGCAGAACAGCCGGCATGACATGATCATCGATATTCACGCCCATTACGTGCCGCAGTCGCTGCTCGACGATCTTAAAGAGCAGAAGCGGTTGTTTCCTTCGGTGCGGACGACGCAGGAGAACGGCGGCCTCCGTCTCGCCTTCAGCGGCGGCAAGCCGACACGGCCCGTGGCCGGCCGCCTTTCCGACCTTGCGGCGCGCCGGACATGGCTCGCCGAGCAAAGGATCGACCGGCAAGTGGTGGGCGGCTGGCTCGACATGTTCGCCTATGAGCTGCCGGCGGAGGAGGGGGCCGATTGGTCGCGCTACCTCAACGGGCACATGCGCGCCGGCGTCAAAGATCTCACTGCGTTTGCGCCGCTGGCGACCGTGCCGCTGCAGAGCGGGAGGCTCGCCGCGCGCGTCCTCGAGGAAGCGCTCGACGCCGGCTTCCACGGCGCCATGGTGGGCACGCAGCCGAAAGGCGTCGGCGGCGCGCTCGACGATCCCGATCTCGATCCGTTGTGGGAGCTTGCGTCCGCGCGCAAGGCAACGCTGTTCTTGCACCCGATGTTCGCCTGCGGCGACGACCGGCTCGACGCCTACGATCTCGTCAACGCCGTCGGCCGCATCACCGACACGACGCACGCGGTGGCGCGGCTTCTCTATTCCGGGCATCTCGCGCGCTACGGCGGCGTCAATCTGGTCGTCGCGCATGGCGGGGCGGCGCTGCCCTACGTGCTCGGCCGCCTCAACCGCAGCCGCGCGCTGCACGCCGACTACGCCGAGCCGGCCGCCGGTTTCCGGCGGCTCTATTTCGACAGCGTCCTGTTTGAAGCGCGCGCATTGCGGTTTCTTTGCGATGTCGCCGGCGCCGAGAAGGTCATGCTCGGCAGCGACCATCCTTTTCCGATCGGCGATCCCGAGCCGATGAAAGTCATCGAGCAAGCTTCGCTGACCGCGCAGGAGAAACACTGCATCTGTTGCGCGACCGCGGCGCGGCTGTTCCGCATTCCGCTCAAGACCGCGTAATCTCAAAAGCAACCGCCCCGCGCCGGCGCTGCGCGAGGCGGCAACCGAACTTCGGGAATCGGAGCGTCAGGCCGCCTTCCTGCCCCACAGCCGCTTGGTCGCGATGTCGGCGCCCTCGCGCAGCGTCTTGAGCTTGAGCCACACCACGTCCTCGGCGACCCATTCCCAGCCGGCGAACGTGCCGAAGCCGCAATCGACGCCGGCAATGACGCGCTCGCGGTCGCCGACGGCGGCCACCGCGGTCTCGATACGCTGCGCCACCACCTCGGGATGCTCGACGACGTTGCTCTTCGAGTCGATCACGCCCGGGATCAGGATCTTGTCGCTGGGGAACTTGTGCTTCTTCAGCGCCGCGTATTCGTGCTGACGGCGGGCGTTGGCGAACTCGATCGAGATCGCGCCGACATTGGCCTGATAGAGCGCCAGCAGCAGCGGCTCGAGGCCGATGTCAAAGATGTGCGGTCCTTCCCAGTTGCCCCAGCAGACGTGCAGGCGCACGCGGTCGCGCGGAATGCCGGTAATCGCCTTGTTGAGGGCGGCGATGTGCTGCTCGATGATCTTGACAAATTCCTTCTCGGATTTGTCCTGGTAGAGCAGCACGCGCTCCATCGCCAGGTCGGGCGAGTCGAGCTGCAGCACAAATCCCGCATCCGCCACGGCCTTGTATTCGTAGTGCATCTCGCGCGCGATCGCGTCGAGATAAGCCTCGTAGGATTTATAGTGCGCATTGAGCATCGTCGTGGCGATGATCCCCGGCGACGGCTCGGCGAAGAACAGCTCGGGGAACGGCGGCTTGACCGCGGCCGCAAGGCGCTTGAAACGGGATACCTCCGTTTTGATGGCGTCCTTGTCCTGGTATTTAAGCTCGCCGACGCATTCGGGGCAGCCGAACACCTTCCCGGTCTTGGGAAGACGTGACGCGAACATTTTGTAATAGAGCGGGAACTGGACCCAATCCTGGCCATAGGGCCGCTTCGACTCGCCGCCGAACCCGGACAGGCGCTGCGGCACGTAGGTTTGAAAGCCGACGCGGCCCTGCTCGCCGTCATTGGCGACGTCGACGCCGGCCTCGCGCTGCTTGCCAAGGACATAGGCGACGCGCTTCTCGACCATGTCGGTGAGCTTGGCTTTGTCGACCTTCTCGCCGGCCTCGTCCGCGATCAAAAGGTCATTGAGTTCCGCGCCGCGCGGCAGGCTGCCGGTATGCGTGATGAGGATGTGGTCGACGCTCTTGTGCATAATCCTCTCCCTGTTGAACTCCGACCGGGCCGCCAATCCTGTCCGTTAAGGCGCGCCGGGCGCTTGAGCGATCAAAAACCTGCGACCGGGTATCTGCAATGCGCCGTATGGCGTCGGCAAGATGACCGCTCGCGCGAGAGACGCAGAATACCGCTATTTTTGTTGCTGCCAAGGGCAGCGTGCAGTATTGCGTCGATACGGCCCCGTGCGTGGACCTAGCCCACGCGGCACGGGCTGTATCCCACTGCAAATCCTTCGGATTCTTTCGACCAATGGCGCGGCTGGATTGCGCGTTCGGACCTTGGCACTGCCCGCGCAAAAAGAGTATTGTTCTTTTGCGTACACGGTCATCTGGGAATTTCCGGTTGACTTGAACGCAGGGTCACGGCGGCGCCGCGGGCTTGCTGCGCTTCGCTCATGCCGGATCAAACCCAGATGGACAGGGGAGGAATCCATGTTGTCACCACGCAGTCTCCTAGCAAGCGTTGCCTCGCTGGGCCTGGTTGTTGCGATGGCTTCGGTCAGCTACGCCATCGACATCACCAAAGCCAAAATGTATCCCAACAAGCACGGCACCGTCGCCGACTTTCAGCCGATGTCCAAGTTCTGCGGCACCAGAAAGATCAAGGTCGCGCTGTCGGATGGCTGGGGCGGCAATTATTGGCGCCACATCACTCGCGCCGAATTCGAGGACGAGGCCTCGAAATGCCCGAACATCACCGAGACGCGTTATACCGACGGCGAGTTCAAGCCTGAGAAGCAGATCGCCGATATCGAGGGCCTGATTGCGCAGAAATACGACGTCATTGTCACCTTTCTCGACGGCGGTCCGGCCATTCTCAAAGCGACGCGCGAAGCGATGGCGGCCGGCGTAGCCGTGGCGCCTTACGACACCGGCGACAATTTCCCCGGCAAGATCGGCAAGGACTATGTCGACCGCGCCACCGAAAGTCAGCGGCAGGTCGGCGAGCAGGCCGCGGCCTGGCTGGTCAAGACGCTGCACGGCAAAGGCAACATCATCATGTACGGCGGCACGCCCGGCAATCCGATGACCGCGGCGCAGGTGGTCGGCTGGAAGCCCTATTTTGCCAAGTATCCGGGCATCAAGGTTCTGGAGTCTGAACCGGTGCCGACCAACTGGGATCCGGCCATGGCGCAGCAAAAGACCGCGGCGCTCATTGCCAAATATCCCGAGATCGACGGCGTCTACAGCGAGACTACCGGCCCGATCCGGGCGTTCCTTGCGGCCGGCAAGCCGCTGCCCGCTTACGTCGGACAGTCGCTCATGGATCTGAGCTGTCTGGCGGCGGATCATCCGGAAATGAAGATGGCGAGCATCGATGCGCACACCTGGATGGTGCGGCTTGCGCTGCGCAAGGCGGTGGCGGCGGCCCAGGGCATCGATAATACCGAGCCCAGCCTGATCACGCTGCCGTTCACCGAGGACACGACTTCAAAGGATCCGAAGCTGGCGGTGAAATGCGACAAGTCGATGCCGATGGATTCGATCCCGTCCTCGATGCTCACGAAAGAGCAGCAAATCAAGGCGCTCGGCGGCAAGTAGTCCGATCGCCGCTGTTGCGGAAGCCTCGGCCCCCGGGCCGAGGCTTTTGCCCTGCCCGCTCTTTCCTCGGAGGTGGGGGCGGGGCATCGTTGACGGAGAACACCGGATTCGGGATATGGCGGACGATCGGACATTCCGTCTGCGAATGCCCCGACTCGGCAAGGATTTGAGTGAGTTTCCGCTGCCGTTGAAGTCGTTCATCGCGGCGGCGGTGCTGGTTTTGGTCGGCGCCATCGCCGCGCCCAGCACCATCAATTCGGCGGCGATCCTCTCGACGCTGCCGTATTTCGCGATCCTCGCCGTGGCTTCGATCGGCCAGCATCTGGTGATCCAGCAGCGCGGGCTCGATCTCTCCACCGCCGGCATCATGTCGTTCGCCGCCGTGGTCGTGACCAAGCTGCCGAACGGCAGTCTCGATCCCGGCGTGGTGATTTTCTATGTCGCAGCCGGGCTCGCCATCGGCGCGGCGATCGGCGCCTTCACCGGCCTCATCGTCACGCTGCTGCAGGTGCCGCCGCTGGTGACCACGATCGGCGTCAACGCCATTCTGTTCGGCCTGACCTATTTCGTCTCGACCGGCGCCTCGGTCCAGGCGCCGCCGATGATGGTCAATTTTTTCGTCGCGCGGTTTCTCTATGTGCCGACCACGGTCTGGGTGCTGGTGCTGGTCGCGGGGGTCACCGTCTTCGTGCTCGCCTGCACCGCGATCGGGCGCCACTTCATCGCCGTCAGCGTCAATCCGCCGGCGGCCCATGCCGTGGGTGTGCCGCTCAAGACCTACAGCATCGTGACCTATGTGCTCGCCGGATTCATGTACGCGACGGCGGCGATCATGCTTTCGGGATATCTCGTTTCGCCCACCGTGCTGTGCGGTCTGCCTTATCTCCTCGGCACCATCGCCGCGGTCGTGGTCGGCGGCAATTCCTTGGGCGGCGTCACCAAGGGAAGCGTCGTCGCCACCGTGATCGGCGCCTTCTTTCTGACCTATCTGGCGCAGTTGGTGACGGCGCTTGGATTCGGCGGCTCGGCCGAGGATTTGGCGGACGCGATCATCGTGTTGAGCGGCGTGGCGCTTCCCGAGATAACGCGGCGGCTGCGCCATGCATGACGCCGCCAGCGCGGTAGCGCCGATCGTCGCGCCGCTTGAGCCGATCATGGCGCTCAACGGCGTGCGCAAGAACTTCGGTCCGGTTCAGGCCCTCAAAGGCGTCGATCTCGCCGTCATTCCCGGAGAGGTTCATGCCATCGTCGGCGAGAACGGCGCCGGCAAGTCGACCCTGATCGGCATTGCCGCCGGCGTCCTTCATGCCGATGCCGGCACCATCCATTACGACGGCAAGGACGTGGTCGCGCCGCATCCGCGGCGGATGCGGGAGGACGGCGTCTCGGTCGTGTATCAGCATCCGGCGCTGGCCGGCGACCTCACGGTGCTGGAGAATCTGCAGCTCGCGGCGCCGTCGCTCGCCGGGCCGGGCGGCACCGCGGCGGCCGAGCGCATCCTGGCGCGGATCACGACCGAGGAACTGCGCATGCCGGTCAATCGCCGCGTCGCGGAACTGTCGCTGGCGCAGCGGCACATCGTCGAAATCGCGCGCTCGCTCGCCACTCGTCCCAGGGTTCTCTTCCTCGACGAACCGACCGAGCCGCTGCAGCAGGCCGACGTGCGCAAGCTGTTCGACCTGATCGGAGAGCTGAAGCGCGACGGCGTCGGCATCGTCTATGTTTCGCACCGGCTCCACGAGGTCGATGAGCTTGCCGATCGCATCTCGGTGATGCGCGACGGCGAAATCATCGACAGCCGCCTCGCCCGCGCGATCACGCCGGCCGAGATCGTGGCGCTGATCGCCGGTCGTCCGCTCGGGCAGATTTTCCCGCCCAAGGCGGGCGCGGTGGGCGCCCCGCTTCTCGCGGTCAAGGGTTTGAGCGGGCGCGGCTTCGATCAGGTCGACCTCGCCGTCCATGCCGGCGAAATCGTCGGCCTTGCCGGCATCGAGGGTGAAGGCCAGCGCGAATTCATCCGCGCCGCCGCCGGTATCGACCGGCGCCTGAGCGGCGACGTCTACGTCAACGGCATAAAGATTTCCGGCGACAGCCCCGGCACGTTTCGCAAGGCCGGAATCGGCTTCGTTTCGGACGATCGCCATGCCGAAGGCGTGTTCCTCAATCTGACGCTGCGCGAGAACCTCGGTCTCGGTTTCTTGAATGCGATCTCGCGCTGGGGCGTGATCGACCGCACCGAGGAAGCCGTGCGCGCCAAGGACATCACCGAGCATTTGCGCATTCGCGCCGCCTCGATCGAATCGAAGCTTTTCGAACTGTCCGGCGGCAATCAGCAAAAGGTGCTGTTCGGGCGCGAGATCTCGGCGCAGCCTAAAGTGCTCCTGGTGGACGAGCCGACCAAGGGCGTCGATATCGGCGCGCGCAGCGAAATCTACCAGCGGCTGCGGGCCATCGCCGACCAGGGTCTGGCGGTCTTGGTTTCATCTTCGGACGGTATCGAACTTGAAGGGATGTGCGACCGGGTGCTGATCTTCGCCCGCGGCCGCATCGTTCACCAATTGTCGGGCGCGGAGGTCACCGACGCCGCCATCACCGAGGCCAATCTTACCGCCACCGTCTCGCGCGCCCATGCCGGCTCTGCCGGCGCCCGCGCTCGCAGCGGATATAGGTTCCTGTCGAGCGACCATTTCCCCGCTCTGGTGCTCGCCGTTCTCACCCTCGTCATTCTCGGCGGCACCCAGGCGCTGAACAGCTACTTCCTGTCGCCGTTTTCCATCAAGAGCATCCTGTCGTTCTTCAGCATCCTGACCTTCCTCTCCTGCGCGCAGTTGGCGACCGTCTTGGTCGGCGCCATTGATCTTTCAATCGGCCCGCTCGCCGGGTTCTGCGTCGTCCTCGCCTCCTTCCTTGCACCGGACGGCGTGGAGGGTTTTACGCTGGCGGGAAGTCTGATCCTCATCCTCCTGTTCACCGCCGGTTTCGGCTGGCTGCAGGGCCTCCTCATCACTTTGCTGCGTTTGCCGGCGATCGTGGTGACGATCGCCACCTTCATCGGATTGCAAGGAGTTTCACTGTTGCTGCGGCCGACGGCCGCCGGCACCATTTCCGACACCGTCTCCGACGCGGCGCAGTTTCCGATCTGGTTCCTTCCGGCCGGCGTGGTGCTGACCTTGGCCATGGTGGCGGGCGCCGAATGGCTCTCCTATCGCACCGCCTTCGGCCGCAGCTTCCGCGCGGTCGGCTCGAGCCCGGTGGCGAGCCATCGGCTCGGCATCGACACCCGGCGCCTCACCATGCTGGCGTTCGTGTTTTCCGGTCTTCTCTCCGGCATCGGCGGACTGATGCTGGCGGGCCAGGTCGGCATCGGCTCGCCGTCGACCGGCACCGACTACACCTTGATGAGCATCACCGTCGTGGTGTTGGGCGGGGCGAGCGTCGCCGGCGGGCGCGGCTCGTTCGTGAGCACGCTGTTCGGCGCGGCCCTGGTGCAGGCGACCTCGAGCGCCTCCTCCTTCGTTAACGCCAATTCGTCGGTGCATTACACCGTCATCGGCACGCTGACCCTGTTGGCTGCGATCTTCTTCAGCGTGGCGCGGCGCCGCGCCGCGAGCGGGTAAGCGGGAGGGACGGGAGGAAAAATTGCTTCGTCGTCCGGCGCCGCGCAATGACGCCTACGGCCCGCCCAGCCGCTGGCAGGCCTCGTGGCGATGGCAGGTGATGAGATGATCGTTGACCATGCCGACCGCCTGCATGAAGGCGTAGACGATGGTCGGCCCGCAGAACTTGAAGCCGCGCTGCGCAAGCTCCTTCGAGATGGCGCGGGAAATCGCGGTCTCGGCCGGAATCTGCCGCATGGTGCGAAAGCGATTGACCTTCGGCTTGCCGTCGACGAAATCCCACAACAGCTTGGCGAAGCCGGGCCCCTTCTCCATCACGTCGAGAAAGGCGCGCGCCGAGAGGACCGCGCCCTCGATCTTGGCGCGGTTGCGGACGATGCCTTCGTCCTGCATCAGGCGCTCGATTTTGCGCGGCCGGTAGCGCGCGATCTTTTCCGGAACAAAGCCGTCGAAGGCGCGGCGGAAATTCTCGCGCTTGCGCAGGATGGTGATCCACGACAGCCCGGCCTGGAACCCGTCGAGCACGAGCTTTTCATAGAGGGCGCGATCGTCGAATTCGGGCACGCCCCATTCCTCGTCGTGATACGACACGTAGAGCGGGTCGTCCTTCGGCCAGGGACAGCGCCCGACGGCCGCGGCGTGATCGGCCGCGATCATTCGGCGGCCTTGGAGTCGCCGGGAAAGGCAAAGCGCGCCCAATCCGGCTTGACCGGACGGATCGGAACGCCGCCGGCAAGGAGCTGCTCGCCGCGCGACAACGCGTCGGCGACCCGATCGAGGCGCAACAGCGCGAGCCCGCTTCCGGCGGCCGCCGAGCCCATCGTGCCCACTTGGCGTTCGCCGGCCAGCACCGCGGCGCCGACCGCCGGCGCGGCGCCGTCGTAGCGAACCGGGACGGCGCGGGTGCGGGCCGTGCCGCGGTGCTCCATGCGCGACACCACTTCCTGCCCGACATAGCAGCCCTTGGCGAAATCGACGCCGCCGAGCTGGTCCATGTCGGCTTCGTGCGGGAAGGCGTCGCCATAGAGGAAATCGAGGCCGCCTTGCGGGATGCCGAGCGCGATGCGCTGCGCCTCGTATTCGCTCGCGGCGACGAGGGTCGCGCCGAGATCGGCGGCCGCGGTGGCGGCCAAATGCGGCGGCACCATCATCCGCAGCCCGAGCGCCGGCAGGCGCGGATCGGCATAACAGAGGCCGTAACCCGTCGCGCCGGCGCCGTCCCAGGCGGCCATGACGCCGAGGATCGCGGACAAATCCTCGACGATCACACGGGAGCGCAGCTTGTAGAGGTTGAGTTTGCCGATGAGCGTCGTGGCCGCCGCGCGCGCAATGTCGAGGAAGAAACCGCCGCCATCCTTGGCCGGCGCCTCGACGACGATGAAGTCGGCGATGATCTTGCCTTGCGGCGACAGGAGCGCGCCAAAGCGCGACGCGCCCGCCGTCAGCTTGAGGATATCGGCGCTGAAGAGTCCATGGAGGAAATGCCGGGCGTCGTCGCCGGCGACTTTGACCACGCCGCGGTCCGGGAGCAGGGCAGCCTTCATGCAAGCAACTTTCCTGGCATGGGCGGCAAGCTAAGGGACCTGCCGGCTCCTCTCAAGGGGCGGCTTGCGGATCAGGCGTTCGTGATGGGGGATTCGGGGTTCGCGGCGGCTGGCTGCGCCGGAGCGGGGAGTCCGCTATTGCCGCGACAGATCCACCGAAAATTCGCCGTTGCGGATGCGCGGGGCGAGGCTGTCCGCGTAGCGGGCGGTGGGCTCTTCGCCGTAAGTCGAGATCAACTCGGCGAGCGCCAGGAAGAGAGCGGTTTGCGCGAGGCAATCGCCCTCGATGCCGTCGTGATGCGCCTCCGCCCATGCTTCCTGCAGGTAACCAAGCGCCAGCCGCTTCTGTTCGTGATCCGTCACGGCCTCGCGAGCCGCAAGAATTTGCGTCGCCATGCTCATCGCAATCAAATTGTCGTCCCGGGGATGGCAAGCCTCACCGGGGCAGCGTCCCTACCTGCGGCACGTTAGCATGGCCTCGACCGGGGCTGGGTTGAACCTTAAAGCAGGGTTAATGCGCGGGCGCTCAATTGGCGTAGCGGGCGGTGATCTCGCGGGCGATCTTGGCGCCCTCTTGGAGATAGCGGCGAATGGCGAAATCGGCCGCCGGCGTGCAGGTGCGGTAGCTCTGCTGGAAGGCGCGATAGCCGCGGTTGAAGCTCGCCACCATCCGATCGTGGCGTTCGCCGGCCGGCGCCTCGGCATCGATCAGCGCCTGCGCCTCGTTGCGCCATTTCTGGCCTTCGTGTGCGCCGCAAATGCGACGGAGGAAATGCAGCGCGCCGAGGATTTCGGAGAGCCGCTGCAGGTCGTGATCGTAGGGGGCCGCCTGCGGCGCCGCCGGGGCCTGCGTCTGAGCCGGCGGCTGGATTTTAGGCTGAGCGTGGGACCCAATCCTGGGCTGAGCTTGCGGCTGCGGCGGAATCTGGGCGCGGGCGGTCGCGGCGCCGAGACAAAGCAGGAGCGAGAGAACGATCGAAGTTCGCATGGGCTTTGGCGCAAGGATCATGGTGGCACGGACCCGGCCGCACGCCAAGCACGAGAACGCGGCATGGTTGAGACCGGCTCAGCGCCAGGCGGCGAGCCGCTCGCCGGCGGCGGCGACGATGTCCGCAAGCCCTTCGGTGGTTGCAAGGCCGGAAAGCTCGGACGGCTCGAGCCAGCGCGCCTCGGCCAATTCCGCATTGAGCGATACCTCGCCGGCGATCCAGCGCGCGGCAAAGGGCAGAATGACGAAATGGCGCTCGATCCGCCCGGCGGCGTCGCGCGCCAGCACCTCGCGATAGCCGGCAAGGATGACCGGCTCGATCGTCAGACCGGTTTCCTCGCGGACCTCGCGGATCACGGCTTCGACGAGCGTTTCCCCGAGTTCGACTCCGCCGCCGGGCAAGGTATAGAGGCCGTGAGCGGGCGGCCGGCCGCGGCGGACGATCAGCACGCGGCCGTCGCGGAAGATGGCGGCACTGACCGCGAGATAGGGCCGCGTCGGATAAGTTCGTGATTCGCTACCGTCGCCGGTCATGGGCCTGCCCGATTCGCTGGAGCGAAATGATTTCATCTTCGAATCGTCATCCCGCTCCATGCTTTTGTGTTATCGCGCGTCCGGGCGGAAAACCGGTTCCCACTTTTCCTCGACGCGCTCTAATATCGGGGAGGACGCGCGCTGCCGTCATTCGCTCAAGATTATTATCCCCATGTGCGGACGCTACGTCATCAGTTCGTCGCCGGATGCGATCCGGGCGCTGTTCGGCTACGGCGAGCGGCCGAATTTTCCGCCGCGCTACAATGTGGCGCCGACCCAGCCCATTCCGGTCGTGCGCCTTGCCGGCGGTAAGCGGTCCTTCGCGCTCGTGCGCTGGGGATTCGTTCCCTCCTGGGTGAAGGA
>JASHPW010000086.1 GCA_030037895.1 Xanthobacteraceae bacterium
TGGCACCGCGTCCGCAGAGAAATCACGCGACGACTGAACAAACTGGACCGCGATCAAGCGTGTCTGCCCTTGCCGCCATCCGCAACTTGACGCGCGAATCGGTGCACTTCATATGAGTCACGGGCATGGAGTCGCCCGGACCTGCCGAAAGGCTGATGACTCCTACCACGGATGACGGCGGTGGGAGCGGTCCCGAACCCGCCGCGAGGCGGGTTTTGGTGTCGCCTCGGGCGGCGGTGAGCCGGCGACCCTGTTGCCGCTTCGTCAAACACGGGCGGCGCCGCGCGACGGTGACCGCCGCTCCAGGAGCCGGTCTGCGATGTCCGAGCGGTGGCGGATTTCCGATCAGCGCCAACCTTCCGCCGCCGGCGCAAGTCAGCCTCTGCACATAACCGACGGCGAGATCAATTTTCTCTGGTCCTTCATCCAGGGCAGCATTGCCATCGCCGACACATGGAACGGACTGATGCGCAGTTACGGCTTCTGCGCGCGGCATGCCTGGATACATATGAGCGTCGAGCTGTCGTTCCGGGACCAATATCTGTTGGGCCCGACGATTCTTTACGCCGAGCTGATCGATAAATCCGTTCGCGCGATGAGCGCCTCGCGCACCGCCGGCTTGCAGCCGGTGATACGCCGGCTGCGGGCCGCCGGGCCGTGTCTGCTTTGTGCGCTGAACGTCAAGGACGCATCCGCCGGCGCCTGCCCGCAGGCGCGGTTGGATCGGGGACGTGATACGGGCCCGCTGCGGAATTTCGCCGGCAAGCTGGAACCCCTGTGGCGCGGTTCTCTTTGTCCGGACTGCGCGGGTGCGTCCGGCGAGGGAATCTCCGCAAATCGCTGCCGGCAACACTTACTCGCGGCGATGCAGGCGCGCATCCCCGTCGATATGGCCGCGCAAAAGGACATGTTGCGCGACCTGTCCGATCGCGTGGGACGTTATCAGAAGTCTTTTTTGGCCGGCGGCGCCGAAGCGGCCGACCGGGATCGCGCGGCGTTGATCGCCGCGATCGGCTGGTGCAGCGGATGGCAACCGCTGCTGGCCCAGCTTTCGTGAACGGGACGCCGCAAACGTGCAGCAGGCTCCCCCATCGTCACGTCGCGAGCATGGAACGCGGCTATGACCATTGCGAAGCGCATGAGCCTTTGGCTGCGGGAGTTTGGCGGCGCCTATTGCGACAATTGCCTCGCCAAGGAGCTCAAGCTGTCCCGGTCACAAGAAGCAGGCCGCGTCGCCAGAGCGCTTTCCAAGACAGCCAATTTCTACCGCGAGCGGGGAATCTGCTCGCTCTGCGGCGCGGAGAAGAAGGTCACGACCGCACTTTAAGGCATTTGGTTCGGGGCGGTTCTGAGAACCAAATACGAGACGCGGGAGCCCGCCCGCTGTGCTATGCTTTCGGCCCCACGGGCGGCACGCGAAGGTATGGGAATGCAGGGACGATGGATTGGTGCGGCCTTGATTGCAGGCCTCGCCATGGGGGCGGCCGGTTCGGTATTGGCGCAGCAGCGTCAGGTGTCTCCGGAGCAACCCTCGATCATGAATGACGAGGACGACGATCAGACGCCGACCATCCCGCCGCCGCAGCCGGCAAAGCCTGCGCGGCCGCGCATGCAGATGGCCGCGCCCGCGCTTGAGCCCGATCCGAACCTCGATACGGAGGATCAGCTCGCGCCGTCGCAGGTCCAACAGCCGATGCCGGCCGCCGTGCCAATGCCGACCCGCGGCACGGGCGGCGCAGGCCGGACCACCCGGGCGGCGGCGCACGCGACCGATCCCGCGGAGGAAGGTCGTGTCGCGGGCAGGCCAACGCGGTCCCTCGGCACCTATGTCGTCGCCTGCAGCGGCGTGTTCGGAAAAGACTCAAGTCACGTCAAACTTGCCGCGGCCTTCGCGGCGAAGAATATCGCCTATACCCAGGTCGACACCGCCTCCGGCAACAAGGTGATGGCGTCGGTCCTGTTTGCAAAGAATCCGAAACGACGCCTCGAAGTGTGGTGGTCGAAACCTGAGAGCCGCAGCGACACGCATCTCATCGTGATCAACGGCCAATCGAACTGGGCCGCGCCCGGAGAGCTGCGCCTCGGCCTCACTCTGGCGGAAGTGGAAAAGCTCAACCACAAGCCATTCAAACTCTCAGGTTTCAACAAGGACAATATCGCCACTTTGAGCGACTGGAACGGCGGCGAGCTTGCCGCGCCGCCCGGCGGCTGCACGGTCGGCATCAGTCTGCGCGCCGCTCCGACAACGTCCGCGGCCGCGCTCGGCGGTTTGCCCGCCGATCGCGAATTCACCTCCGCCGCCGCCGTCATGCGCGCGGCCAACCCGACCGTCAGCGAGATTCTGGTGGCGTATTAGAGCCTGATCCGGGAAAAGCCTGCCCCGGACTTGATCCGGAGTGGAAACCGGTTTCCACAAAAGGATGCGCTGCTCGCAACCGGTGAGATCGGATTATTGCTGCGGCGTTGCCGCGCCCGCTGCGCCTGGGGACGCACCGTGCGACCCATGCTCATATTGATCGCGCAGGGTCCTCACATCGCGCGCCATTTCCAGGCAGGTCAGCAACTCGGTGTAGCTCGACTCCCCGCCCGTCCTCGATTCGCTCACGCAGGCATTCCTGTCGGCGGCCGAAAAACTCGACCATTGCCTGATGAGCACGTCACGAATGGCGTGCTCGCTGTCGAGGCAATTCTTCTTCTCCTGGGCGATGGCGGGATCTTGGAAGGTGACGCCGCCCTGCTGGGCGATACCTGCGCAGACCTGTTCCACGTTAAGTTCCGGAACACTGTCGGCAACCGGCAACATAAGGTGTGCGCCGAGCACCAGCACCGTGGGCAAAATCATGACCGTGCTCCCAGCTCGCTGAACCCGTTTCGGCTTTATAACACTTCAGCCGCGCGAAAACTGCAAGCGGTTCGGCGCTCGCGGCAAAATAATGCAAGGGAAAGGCACATTGACCGGCGGCGATATCCCCCGCCATGGCTCTGCTCTTGGGTGAGGCGGCGCAATAGGAAAACTATTGACCTTGCTTCGGCCCGATCACGGCGCTCACGCGCATGTTGGTCGGGTCGACGAGCACGACCTGGTCCTGCACAACCGTGTATCTGAAGAATTGCACCACCGGGTTATTGGCGAGGACGCCATCGGGCAACGTGTAGAGCTCGATCATAGGAGGTACTTCCGCGCCGACCGTGGTCGCAAAAGGGGTCGGCGCCACCTTGCGCTTGTCCCTGCTGACGGCCCGGTAGATCGCGCTTTTCTGCGCGGCCGTGAGGTCGAGCGTTTGCTCGACCCCATTGGGTTTGATGATCTCGTCGGGACCGGCGCTCTGGGCGCGCGCCACCTCGACGCCCGCACCGATCAGTGCCGACATCGCGCCGGCAAGAAAGATCGCCGTAAGGCGAGGAAAGCGACGACTCATCATAGGCTCCTCCCGCGCGCAGCGATCACGCGCTTCACTGCGACACCGCGCGCGTGTCGCATGGACGGGGCCTTCTCGTCGGTCTGCCCATTCCGGAGGCGTCAGCGCGGGATCGCTTGCACTGCGATGCCGGTATTGGCGTCGATCACCAAGATACGGTCGGGCTCGTAGACGTAACGATAGGCGGGAACCGGCGTGACCACGCTCGCGCCGATTACGGGCTGGGCGACGACATCCGGCCCCGGCACGACGTCATAGAGCGGCGCCGGATAGGTCGACGCGGCGACCGCCGGAGCCGGCACCACTTCCGTGTAAGTGGGCTGCGTGATGGCGGCGACCGCAGGAGTAACCGCCGGTTCGGTCGCAACCACCGCAGGCGTCGGAATGACGCGTTCGCTCACGGTGGTGCGCGTCGTCACGCGGCGCGTCGTCCGCGATCTCGCAAAACGGTGCCTTGCGACTCGGGGCCGCGCAGCGGTGGTCTGCACGGTCCGCACCGTCTCGACCGTGTCGAGAGGGGCGGTCACGACCGGTTGCTGCGCGATGGTCAGAGAACCAGGCTCCTGGGCGATCACCGTCTGCGCATTGGCAGCGGACGCCCCGGCGACGAGCGCAAACCCAAGCGCGGCGTAGAAGATGTGGTTGCTCATGGCAAACTCCATGCATTTATTTGCGCGTCGGATTCATGATCCGAGCATAGGCCCAACGCACGGTCGCGCCCCGCGTTCCTGCTCCAGGGTTATCGCGGGCGCATCCGGCTGGAGCACAATCCAATCACATTGATCGGATCGCGCTCCAGCTTCTTGGTGGAGCATGATCTTTTCGGGAAACTGTTTTCCACCCCGGATGTCCGGGGCAGGCTTTTTCCGGATCATGTTCTATGTTCCCGCGCCGCAAAACCGACGCGGCTTTACCGTGGTCGAGCCTTGTTTTGCGGCACGGCGACCTCGACACGCCGGAGAATGGCGCTCAATTGACCGCTGCGGTCGCGCGGTGCAGTCTGTAAGTGGGCTTCTCAATCAGCGTCGATTCGCGCTTTTCAGCCGCGTCATTTGTTCCCACGGAAGGAGCAAGCATGTTCGGCCTTGGCGACCTGTTTCAATGGGAGCGGTTCGTAACGCCTACGGTGATCAAGGTGTTCTACTGGCTCGCCGTCGTCATCGCCGTCCTGCTCGGCGTCGCTGGCGCCGTCTCTTCGCTCGCCACCATGGCGTTCAATCCGTTCGTCGGCATGATCTTTCTCATCGCCAGCCTGCTCGGCGCCGGCATGGGGGTGATCCTCGCGCGCATCACTGCCGAGTTCGTGCTCATCGTATTCCGGATCAACGAGCACCTGGGCGCCATCCGCAATCGCGGGCAAATGTAGCGGACGACGGAGGACTATGGCGGACAGACGACGGAGGACGGAAGCTTCTTCATCTGTCGTCTGTCGTCTGTCATCTGTCGTCTGTCATCTGTCGTCCGCTACGTGGCGAAGCGGAAATGCATGACGTCGCCGTCGGCGACGACGTAGCTCTTGCCTTCGAGCCGCATCTTGCCCGCCTCGCGTGCGCCGGTTTCGCCGCCGCAGCTCACGTAATCGTCATAGGCGATGGTTTCGGCGCGGATGAAGCCGCGCTCGAAATCAGAATGGATGACGGCGGCGGCCTGCGGCGCCTTGGTGCCGCGGGTAATGGTCCAGGCGGCGGCCTCTTTCGGACCGGCGGTGAAATAGGTGACGAGATTGAGGAGCGCATAGCCGGCGCGGATGAGACGATCGAGGCCCGGCTCCTTAAGGCCCATGGCACGCAAAAATTCGGCGCGCTCGTTCGCCGGCAGCACGGCGATCTCGGCCTCGATCTTGGCCGCGATGACGACGCAGGCCGCGCCTTCCGCCTTGGCGCGCGCCTCGACCAGGCGCGAAAAATCATTGCCGGTCGCGGCCGAAGCCTCATCGACATTGCAGACATAGAGAACCGGCAGCGCGGTCAACAGGCCGAGCATGCGGAACGCCTTCTCCTCCTCGGGGCGGCGCTCGACCATGCGCGCGGGCTTGCCGTCGCGTAACAGCGCCAGCGCCCGGTTGGCAAAATCGAGCGTCTCCCTCGCCTCCTGGGCGTCCTTGTCGCTCCCCTTCGCTTTCTTGGCCAAGCCGTCGCCCCGCCGTTCCAGACTGTCGAGGTCGGCCAGCATCAGCTCCGTCTCGATGGTCTCGATGTCGGCGACCGGATCGACGGCGCCGGCGACGTGGGCGACGTTGGCATCGACGAAGCAGCGCACCACGTGGGCGATGGCGTCGACCTCGCGCACATGGGCGAGGAATTGATTGCCCAGGCCCTCGCCGCGCGATGCGCCGCTGACCAGACCGGCGATGTCGACGAAGGTCAATCGCGTCGGCTTGATCTTGGCCGACTTGGCGAGCGTGGCGAGCACGTCGAGCCGCGGATCGGGCACCATGACCTCGCCGACATTCGGTTCGATGGTCGAGAACGGGTAATTCGAGGCCTGCGCCGCGGCGGTCGCCGTCAACGCGTTGAACAGGGTCGACTTGCCGACGTTGGACAAGCCGAGGATGCCGCATTTGAAGCCCATGATTGCTGCTGCTTTCCCACCGCCGGCAATTGTCAAGTAATACCGGAGACATCAACCCGCCGAAGGATCAATGGGCTTTCCACTATTGACTGCCTCATTGATCGCCTCGCCAAATCCCTTCGCGATCATGGCGAGATGCACCTTGTTCTGGAAGCTCGCGTCCTGACCGCGGACGAGCAGATCGACGTTATCGGCGAGGATGGCGAGCAGCGCCTCGACCCAGGGACGCTCGTCCTTGGCAAAATCGCTGAGCACGTAGCCATAGACCAAGTCCTTGTCGCCGGGATGGCCGACGCCGATGCGCACCCGCCGGTAGTCGTTGCCGATCTGCGCGCTGATCGAGCGCAGCCCGTTGTGGCCGGCGATGCCGCCGCTCACTTTCACCCTGACTTTGCCGGGGGGCAGGTCGATCTCGTCGTGGAACACGGTGATGGCGTCGAGCGGAAGCTTATAGAAATGCGCCGCCTCGGCGACCGCGCGGCCGGATTCATTCATGTAGGTGCCGGGCAGGAGCAGCAGCGCGCGCGCGCCGCCGATCGGCCCTTCAGCCGCAACACCCTGGAAGCGGCGGCGCCACGGTCCGATGCCATGGCGCTTCGCGATCGCCTGGACCGCCATGAAGCCGATATTGTGGCGGTTGCCGACATGGCGCGCTCCCGGATTTCCGAGTCCGACCAGGAGCAGCATCGGCCTCGCCCCGCGCGGGAAACCTCACTTCTTCTCGGGCGCGGCGGCAGCCGGCGCCGTCGGCGCGCCGGGCGCGGCACCGGGAGCCGCGGCAGGCG
>JASHPW010000087.1 GCA_030037895.1 Xanthobacteraceae bacterium
GCAACCGCCGTCATCCCAGCCTCCTCGCGAATCAATAACGCCAAGGAATCACATCCGAGCAGCCCACGGAATCCCCCATGAGTCAGAATTAAATACCGTTGGTATTATAGGTCCGCCGCAAGGCGTGGCCACGTGCGGGTAATAGATCGCGCGCCGGGTTATTCAGGCACCCCGGAAAGATCAAATCATTGTCGCCGGTGCCGACGCCATTCGGCCGTGCCGGATCACGCCGCACAAGCTCGAATGCGGCCACTATCTCAGTGGTAATTGGTATCTCAATATCGTTTTCCTCTTTGGCGTCGGGCATCGTGAACAGCATGGCATCGGTATCAAGGTCGCGTCACTTGGCGCGGCCAAGTTCACCCGGCCGCGCGCCGATCAAAATCCCTTGAAAGTTTCGCATTGCCGCGCTTCGCGCTGCGACCTTTTCCCGCACGCGGGGAGAGATGAAACATCGAAAGTGGGCGCTAGTCGCGTCCGAATTGCCGGCGCAATTCGCTCTTCGCTTGCTCCAGCGTCCGGCGGCGGCCGGCCGGCAGAGTCTTGCCGGCTCGGTTGATGTAGAACACGAGCATCGACAGCGCGGAACGGTAGGGCTCCGCTTTGCGCCGGCGGCTGCGCTCGGCCGCGCGCTTGAGCGATGCCGCGATGCGTTTGGGGTCATTCAACTTGAAGACGCCGCGATCGAGATCGAGCGCGTCGCTTTCCCCGGTCACGCGCGCGGACCAGTAGCGCGTCGCTTTGCGGCGGATCGAATTTTTGGTGCTTGTTTTTCGCCGCGCCGTCTTGCGGAGCGGCGCGTCACGGTTTGCGGTTTTCCCGCCGGTCGTCTTTTTCCGGCGTGCCGCTGTTCGAGCCATCTGCAACATCCTTATGAGCGTCGGTCGCCGCCGGTGGAGAAAATAGCGCGGAAGGCGCTTTGTTCCGAATCCGCGGTCCCGGCCCGACGAATATCCCGAAGTGACGGGCTGGGCGCGACACAGCCGTCCCTTGGTCTCGGCGCCGGCGGCCGCTAGGCTGCGGCGCCGGCGGATCGCGTTCAGCACCGGGGCTGCCCAAGGCGCACATGGACGATCAGGCGCAAATCGTGATCGACGGGGTGACCCACACCTACCGTCCGGCGCACGGCCGCGCCGTGCTCGCTCTCTCGGACGTGTCGCTTGAGGTGCGCGCCCGCGAGTTCCTGGCACTGCTCGGACCTTCCGGCTGCGGCAAGTCCACCCTGCTTTATCTCGTCGGTGGCTTCCTGCCGACGGAGGTCGGCCGGATCTTGGTCGAGGGAAGGCCGGTCTCCGCGCCCGGGCCCGATCGCGGCATCGTCTTTCAGCATTTCGCGCTGTTTCCGTGGAAGACGGTGCGCGCCAACGTCCTCTACGGCCTCGAACGACAGCCCCTGTCGCGCCCGGAGCGCGAGCAGCGCGCGCAGGCCTTCATCGATCTGGTCGGCCTCGGCGGTTTCGAGGAGAGCTATCCCTCGCAGCTCTCCGGCGGCATGAGGCAGCGCACCGCGCTCGCGCGCACGCTCGCCTTCGATCCCTCGATCCTGCTGATGGACGAGCCGTTCGGCGCCCTCGACGCGCAGACGCGCGCGCTGATGCAGACCGAGCTTCTCGGCATCTGGCGGCGCACGCCCAAGACCGTGATCTTCGTGACCCACGACGTGCAGGAGGCGGTCTACCTCGCCGACCGCGTGGCGGTGATGTCGACGCGGCCCGGCCGCATCAAGACGATCGTCGACACCCGGTTCGGCGATCGCAATCCGAGCATTCTGCGCAGCAAGCAATTCGTCGAGAAGGTCGACGAGATCTGGGACCTGGTGCGGGTCGAGGCGATCAAGGCACAGGAGGACACGGCGCCGTGACGCGGGCCGCGCTGCGTTATCTGCCGCTCCTCATCCTGGCGGTCGCGTGGGAGGCGGCCGCGCGCCTCAACATCGTGTCGGCGCTCGCTTTGCCGCCATTGAGCCACGTGGCGGCCGCCTGGGTCGATCTCGTGCGCGACGGCGATCTCATCGATAACGGCCTCACCTCGCTTTATCGTTTGATCGCCGGCTTCCTGCTCGCGGTCGGCGTCGGCGGCGCACTGGGTCTCGCCATGGCCTCCTGGCGGTGGCTGGACGCAGCCCTGCGGCCGCTTGTGGAGCTGTTCTATCCGCTGCCGAAATCGGCGCTCATTCCGGTGACCGTGCTCTGGCTCGGCTTCGGCGACGGCTCGAAAATCCTTCTCATCTTCCTCGGCTGCATGATCCCGGTGACCATCGGCGCCTACAATGGCGCCCGCGGCAGCGACCACGTGCTGGTGTGGTCGGCGCGGAGCATGGGCGCGGGCCGCGTGCGCTTGCTGTGGGACGTGGTGATGCCGAGCGCGCTGCCGGAGCTGCTCAACGGCGTCCGCACGGCGCTCGCTTTGTCCTTCATCCTGCTGGTGAGTTCCGAGCTGATCTCCTCGCAGCGCGGCTTCGGCTATCTGATCGGCTATCTCGGCGACAACGGCTCGTACGCGGGTATGTTCGCGGTCGTCCTCACCGTCGCTTTCCTCGGCTTTGCCGCCGATCGGCTTTATCAAATTCTCATGCGCTGGTTTCTGCGATGGTGCGAGTAGCGGACCATTCCGCGCCGGCGGCCGGCGCCGACGGCATCGCGCGCACGCCCACCGGGCGCCTCGCCATCGCGGCGCGGATCGCCACGCGCTCCGCCGCTGTCGTGCTGCTCCTCGTCGCCTGGGAGATTTTTGCGCGCAGCGGCAAGGTGACGCCGTTCATGCTGCCGCCGTTCAGCGCCGTGGTCGTGCGCATCTACACCGACGCAATCACCGGCGTGCTCTGGATCAACCTCGGGCTCACGCTCTACCGCGCGCTGGCCGGCTTCCTCATCGCCGCGGTCGCCGGGATCGCGCTCGGCGCGGCGATGTCGCGCCTCAGACCCGTCCGTTGGTTCTTCGATCCGATCGTTTCGGTCGGCTTTCCAATGCCGAAAATCGCCTTCCTGCCGATCGTTATGCTCTGGCTCGGCGTTTACGACGTGTCCAAGATCGCAATGGTGGTGTTCGACGCCATCTTCCCGGTGGTGACGGCGACGATCGCGGGCCTGCAAGCCGTGGACAAGGAGCTGCTGTGGTCGGCGCGCAACATGGGCGCCGGCGAACGCGAGCTGATGTGGCAAATCGCGCTGCCGGCGGCGCTGCCGCAGATTCTCACTGGCCTGCAGGTCGCGCTGCCGATCGCGTTGATCGTCGCCGTCATCGCCGAGATGGCGATGGGCGGCTACGGGCTCGGCGGCGCCATGATGGGCGCCTCGCGCTTTGCCGATTCACGCGGCGTGTTCGCCGGCATCGTCGAGATCGCGATTGTCGGCTATGCCCTGATCAAGGGACTGGCGTTCATTCGCGCCCGGCTGCTGGCGTGGCATCAGGAGGCGGAGGAACGCTCGTGATCCCGGCCGTAGCGGATTGCGCCCGAGGCCGCTCCACGGCCGCCCTATCGGGCGCGTCGGAATCATGGACGGCAACGCCGGCCATCGGGTCGACAGGCGCGTCCCACGGCCGGCGTTCCAAGGTGCGCATGGTGTCGGCATAGCCGGCCTGCCACCGCCGCGCGATGGCGCCGCGGCTGAAATCGATGTCGCGAAGATAGTCTTCATGCTCGAGCGGAGTGGCGTTGAGCCGCACGATGTGCATGAACGTGCCGCAGCCGCACAGCGCCAGCTCCTTCACCTGCGCCGTCTCGCGCCGATCCGCCGGCAACAGGCGGATCAGTTCGCGCACGGCGTGCCGAAGCTGATGCAGATGCTTTTGATGGGCGATATGGCTGTCGGCGCGGCTGGCGAATTGAATGTCCTTCTGCCGGCTCAGCACCTGCCAGACCGATTGCGGCTCCGGGGCCGAGGCCGGCCACATCTGCACCGAGAACACCACGGAGCTGCGCCGTGGATTGTCGTCGAATACGACCTCGATGGGAGTATTGGAGTAGAGCCCGCCGTCCCAATAGGCGTCGCCGTCGATGCGTATGGCCGGGAATCCCGGCGGCACCGCGCCCGAGGCGAGGATGTGGTCGGGCCTGACCGGAGCGTTGCGGCTGTCGAAATAGTGCATCCGGCCCGTCCGCACATTGACCGCTCCGACGGTCAAGTGCGGCGTGCCGGCTTCGATGCGCGCGAAGTCGACGACGCTGCCAATCGTCTCACGCAAGTCGTCGATCGTATAAAAGGCCGCATGCTCGACGCCGACCAAGGCGTCGAGACCCCAGGCTATCGCGCGATTGGGGGAAAAGTAGCCGGGAATGCCGGCGAAAATGGTGGTCAAGTAGGCGGCGGCATTGCCGGCCGGAGTGAACGGCGTATCAATCCACAGCGGCTTGCGCGCGATCCGTTCCCAGAACGCGCGCAGCCGATCGAGGCGCGAACCCGCATCGTTGCCCGCGATGATGGCGGCGTTGAGCGCGCCGATCGACGTGCCGATGACCCAATCCGGCTCGATGCCGGCTTCATGCAAAGCCTGATAGACGCCGCCTTGATACGCGCCGAGCGCGCCGCCGCCCTGGAATACCAGGACCACTTGGCCGGGCAGGGACGGTGGCGCTCCCGGCGCGCCGGTGGATGGATGTTCGACGTTGACCTGATCCATGGTTTCCCTCCGTGCCGAACGGACGGCCTTGTCATTGTTAATTGTGTTGCGCTTGGCGTCGTGACAACGTCTGATCGTGCTCCAATATCGGATCGGGAGGGAACGATGCGTGGAAGAATCGGGCTGGCGAGCGTCGCCCTGTTGGCGCTCGGTATGGGCTTTGCCCGCGCCGCGCCGGTGCAAATCCGCGCCGCCTGGGTGGCGCCGCTCGCCAACTGGACGTCGATCTGGTTGGAGAAGAAGGATTTGGCCCGCCACTTCGGCCAGTCATACGTGTTCGAGCCGGTCCGCTATCGCGGCACGCCGCCGATGATCACCGCGATCGCCAACAACGAGCTGGAGATCGGCAACCTCGCCTATTCGACGTTGCCGATCGCGATCGGGAACGCCGGCATGGACGACATTCGCGTGATCGCCGACGATTTCCGCGACGGCGTCGACGGCTATTACTCCAATGAATTCGACGTGCTTGCCGACGGCCCAATCCACAAGGTTGAGGACCTCAAAGGCAGGATCGTCGCCATCAACGCCGCCGGCAGCGCCGTCGACGTGGCGATGCGCGCCATGCTGCGCAAGCACGGGCTCGAGGCCAACCGCGATTACACGATCATCGAGGCGCCTTTCCCGGCCATGCGCGCGATGCTGGCGGAAAAGAAGGTCGATCTCATTGCCGCGGTGCTGCCATTCTCGCTCGATCCCGAACTCAAGAAGATCGCGCGTCCTTTGTTCACCAGCAAGGACGCGATCGGCGTTTCCCAATTCGTCATGTGGAACGCGCGCAAATCGTTCATCGACCGGCATCGCGCCGCCCTGGTCGATTTCCTCGAGGACTCGCTGCGCATCGCTCACTGGTATCTCGACCCCAAGAACCACGGCGAGGTCGCCGCGATCGCCGCGCGACTGACCAAGCAGCCGGCCGACCGCTTCGGCTGGCTGTTCACCAAGAGCGACTATTATCGCGATCCCGACATGCTGCCCGATCTCGATGCGCTGCAGAGGAACGTGGACGTGACCAGGGATCTCGGCTTGGTCACCACGCGCCTCGACGTGCGCGCGCATTCCGATCTCAGCCTGATCGAAGAGGCGGCGAAACGGCTGAAGTGATGCCCGCTTGCGGAAATCGCGACCCAGGCGGACCGGCGGCCAAACGCCGTAGTCGGGTCAATGTCGTTCCTTGACGTAGAAGATAACCGGCAAGGTAAAGGTCAGTCCTTCGTCGGCGACCAGCGGCGGCGGCGGCGGCACGGGATCGGAGCGCTGCAGCATGGCGAGCGCCGCCGCGTCGAAGGACGGATCGCCGGATCCTTTCACGATGCCGGTCGAGAGGACGTGCCCGGTGCGGTCGAGCACGAAGCTGACGACGACCTCCGCCTGCTGCATCGATCGGTCCGGCGGATAGCGCTTGTATTTGTCGAAATGCGCCGCCAATTCCTTCTGCCACGTCACCCGTTCGCGCTCCGCGCTCACGCCCGTTCCCAGCGCCGGGGCGACGGAACGCGGGGCTTGCGGAGCGTTCTCGACCGTCGGCATAGCGGTCTCTTCGGTGGCGACCGATGCGGTCGAGGGAGCGGCCTCGACCGCGGTTATTTTCGGCTCGTCCTTTTCCGGCTTCTTCGTGTCGTTTGGCGCGACGACCCGATCGGGATCGTCGGTCTCGGTCGGTTCGGCTTTGGGCAGGTCGGTATGCTCGACCACCGTTTTTTGCTCGATCACCGCGGGAGAGGCGGCGGCGGCTTCGGTGTCCGGGCCGACCGGCAAGTCGGTCGGATCGAGCCGCGGCGCCACCAACTCGACGCCGATCTCGATTGCCGGCGCGCCAAGCTCCGTGCCGTCATCCGGATGTATCGACGCCAGCGCCAGAACGACGCCTCCGGCATGGATTGCGACGGCGCCGAGCGCGGCCGCAATCCAGACCGGTCGCGGCAGGTGTCGGGACGGGTCGAGATTGGACATCGTGTTGACGCCGTTGGTTACGGTTTGCCGTTCGCCGGAGAGAGTTGCGTCGAATCGTCGGCCACGCCTTCGAGCGCCACCAGGGCAATCCTGTGATATCCGCCGATGCGCAGGCGCTCCAGCACGTCCATCAACTCGCCATAGGGCACCGCGCGATCGGCGCGCAGGTAGATGCGGCGGTCTTTGCCCTCCCCCGCCATGGTGTCGAGCGTGCGCACGAGATCGACGCGTTTGACCGAAGTCTCGCCGACGGCGACGGCGAGGTCGGCCTTGATGGTCACATAGGTCGGCTTGTCCGGCTTCTTTTGCGGGAGCGCCGTCGAGGACGGCAAATCGACTGGCAAATCGACGGTCGACAGCGGTGCCGCGATCATGAAGATGATGAGAAGAACGAGCATGACGTCGATGAACGGCGTGACGTTGATATTGTGCGCCTCTTCGAACTCCTCGTCGTCTTCGATGTCGTCGGTTGCAACGGCCATCGTCTACTCCGCCGCGCGCGTCGCCAGCCTGTCGCCGCCGCGGTCGAGATCGCGCGAAAGCAGCCGGCCGACCGCGCCGGAGCCGCGGCCGACGAGCTCGAGATAGCCCTTCGTCGCGCGCGAAAAGTAATTGTAGATGATGACCGCCGGGATTGCGGCCACGAGTCCGATGGCAGTGGCGAGCAGGGCCTCGGCGATGCCCGGCGCGACCACCGCGAGGTTGGTGGTCTGCGCTTTCGAAATGCCGATGAAGCTGTTCATGATGCCCCAGACCGTTCCGAACAGCCCGACGAACGGCGCGGTTGCGCCGATGGTGGCGAGAATCACCATGCCTTGGCGCATGACGCGCGCCTCGGCGCGCGCGATCTCGGAAAAGCGCGACACCGCGCGCTCCTTGATGCCGTCGTCGCCGGCGCCGGCGCCGGACAATTTCACTTCCTGGATCGCGGCGCGGAGCAAGGCCGAGAGGACGCTGTCGGCGGCGCCCAACGCCAATTGCGCCTCGGACAGCGTGCGCGTTTCGGCGATCCGCGCCAGCGCCCGGCTGAGCCGCCGTCGCGCCCAGGAAATCTGCACGACCTTGGCGAAGAAGATCGTCCAGGTCATGAGCGAGGCGAGGCCGAGGCTGATCACCACCGCCTTGACCAGGATGTCGGCGGAAAGGAACATCGACCACGGCGACAAGTCGCGCGGCATGCGGCCGGCATTGGCGACCGGCCGTGCAGCCTCATGCGCGGCGGCCGCTGCTTCTCCGGCGCCCGGCCCGCTCTGCGCGGAGACGGCGGGCTGAGCCCCGGCTGGAGCCACCGGTGCCGTCGTCGCCGGCGAGACCGCGGGCGGTGCGGCAACCGGCGTCTGCGCGGATGACGGCAACGCCATACACGTTAGCGCGAGTCCGAGAACGAGGCCGCACATGCTTTGCCGACAGAACATTGTCACACCTCGGCCCAGTAGCGGATGAGGTTGTGGTAGATGCCGGTCAACCTGACGACGTCCGCATCGTTCCTGTCGAGCCGTGCGACCAGGCCCTGTATCGCGGTGTCGAGATCGAAAATGAGGCTGCGCGCATGGTCGTCGCGGATCATGCTCTGCAGCCAGAAGAACGACGCCACGCGCGCGCCGCGGGTGACGGGTGTCACCGTGTGCAGGCTGGATGCCGGATAGAGCACGAGGTGCCCGGCCGGCAGCTTGACCTGGTGCGAGCCGTAATAATCTTCGACGATCAATTCGCCGCCGTCGTACTCGTCGGGCTCGGAAAGAAACAGCGTGACCGACAGATCGGTGCGGATGCGCATGCCGCTGAGATGGTCGCCGCGCACCGCATTGTCGACGTGGACGCCGAAGTGCTGGCCGACGGTGTAGCGGTTGAACAGCGGCGGAAAGATGTGTCGCGGGATCGCGGCCGAGACGAACAGCGGACAAGCGGCGAGCGCCTTGACGATGCGTTCGCCCAGCTGGCGCGTCGTCTCGCTGTTCGGCGGCAATTGCTGGTTCTTTTTGACCATAGCCGACTGCGCTCCGGCGGTCGAGCGGCCGTCCTCCCACGCAGCGGCATCCATCACCGCGCGGAATTCCGCCACCTCGGCCTTGCTTAGCACATCCGGCACGCAGACCAGCATTCTCAGTCACAGTTTAGAATTAGAAGCGTTTAGAATCTTGCCGATAGCTGCACACCGATAACACGACCGGGCGCAACGAGAACAAATGGCGCGGCGCTTTGATAGAAGGCGTCGTAGTAGAGCTTGTTGAAGATGTTGTTCACGAACACCTTCCACTTGTAATGCTTGAGGAAATATCCTTCGACGAACGCGTCGAAGCGCCAGTAGTCGGGAAGCACTGTGCCCTGGTCGGCGGCGAGCAGCGTTCCGCCATAGATTTTCGACCGGTAGGTCGCCTGCCCGCCGACCTCGACATATTGATTGATTTTGTACTTCGTGAGCACGTTGAAGGACTGATTGGCGACGAAGGCGAGCGGCAGGCCGATGTTGGTCGGCACGGCCGAATTGTCCACCCTGGTATTCATGAGCACGAGCCCGGAATAGACGCTCCACCTGTCGGTGATCTTGCCTTCGGCGCCGAGGTCGATGCCCTGGACGTGATAGGCCGCCCCGGCCTGGATGGTGCCGGCGTTGGAGTAGCCGGTCGGGACCAGCTCGCGGGCGTTGCTGACATCGGTGCGAAACAGCGCCGCCGTCGCCAGCAGATGCCGGTCGAACAGTTCCCACTTGGTCCCGACCTCTGCGGCCCTGCTCTCGATCGGGCTGAAAATCTGGTTGATCGGCGACGTCGGATTGAGACCGCCGTAGTTGGCGGATGTGCCGTCAAGTTCCGCGCCGATCGGGTCCGACGCCGTTCCGTAGGCCGAATAGATGCTGACGAACGGCACCGGCTTGACGACGATGCCGAAATTGTAATTCCACATGCCGAACGAAGCGTCGATGGTCGAATAGCCGGCCTTGGCGGCGCTGATGTCGTACTGGTCGAAGCGCAGACCGCCGTTGAGGATGATGAGATCCCGATAATTTGCGGTTTCGAGCACGAAGGCGCTCGTGGTGTCGACGGTGATGATGTTTGGATCCCCGGTCAGCGCCGCGGTGGGCCAAGTGTAGAAGTTGGGCGGGTCGAGGACGGAAGCGTCCAGATAGCTCGCGACGCCGTTGGTTGCCCCGGCGCCGACTGCCTCCGACGTGTTCCCGGAGTAGGAGTCGATGCTCACGACCTCGCGCGAGGCTTCGGCACCGGTCACCACCGTATTGGCGATCTGTCCGGTCTGGAACTTGATCGTCGCTGCGGATTGGTCGGCGACCACATTGGTGACCTGGTAGCGGCTGGTCGGATTGAGGTTGGTCGTCCAGGTCGCCGGATTCGGATTGGCGAAGTTGCCGTCGGGGGTGGAGGAGGATTGCTCCGGGATCGTCCCGATATAGTTCAGGACCGACCTTTCGTCCCTTATTTTGTTGCTCAGGGTCACGAAGTCGTTGACTCGCCACTCCCCGTTCACGGTGCCGATGTCTTGCTGCGTGTCCTGGAAATCGCGATTGACGAAGCCGTAATAGGTGTCGCGCGGCACGCCGAGCGACGTGACCGGTAGCTCGGCGACGCGGTCGTAGGGAACGCCGAAGTCCGGCAACGAATGCAGATCGGTGTGAATGTAATTCGCCGTCACCGTCACGTCGTTGGTCGGCGTCCATTTCACCGCCGCCAGTCCGCCCCAGCGATCGTCGAAGGTATAGTCGCGCTCCGACACGTTGGCGTTCTGCCACATGCCGTCCAAGCGGATGGCGAGCGTCGGACTGATGACCTGGTTGACGTCGAAGGTGACGCGCTTGGTGTTGTCGCTGGCGAGCGTCGAATCGGCGTTATAGAAGCTGGTGTCCGTCGTCGCCTGCTTGGTGACGATGTTCAGCGCGCCGCCGGTGGTGCCGCGGCCGTCGATGGACGAGGACGGCCCCTTCAGAATCTCGATCTGCTCGGTGAAGAAGTTCTCGCGGATGCTGACGGCGGGATCGCGGATGCCGTCGACGAAGACGTCGTTGCGCGCGTCGAAGCCGCGGATGAAGAAGCGGTCGCCGAAAGCGTTGCCGCCCTCGCCGGTGCCGATGGTCACGCCGGCCGTCGTGCGCGCCACATCCTTGAGGCTGGTGGCGTCCTTGTCCTCGAGGATTTCCTTGGTGAGGACGGTGATGCTCTTCGGCGTATTGGCGATCGGCTCGCTGAATTTGGGCGACGCCAGGCGGTCGGCCTTGTAGGGCGCGGCGGGATCGGCATAGGGATTGCGGTCCGCCGGCTGCGCGGCTGCGTTCGCGGGGGCGAGTTTCGGCTTGGCTTGAGCCGCATGCTTTGCCCGCGCCGCGCGGCGCAGCACCGCGCGCACGCGCAACTGTTCCGGTGTCGGCTTTGTCGTCGCGTGGCGCTTGTGCGCCACCGGCGCTTCGACTTTCACCGGCGGCAATGCCTGCTCCTGCGCTTCCGCGCCGGTGATCGAGGCGACGGCGACCAGGCATCCCACCGTGGCCTTGCGTGTTGCGTTGCTCCCTAATGCGTCCTCGATCCGCCCCGCCGCGATCAATGACCGCAGCGATCGCGGCACTATCACGCCGCCCATGAATCGCCCCCCTCGTTTCTCGACAATTCGCGCCCGCTTGGTGTTGCGGCGCCAATATGACGAGTAGGTATTTCTATCGAGGAAGACGTTGAGAATCAAACCAAAGTACGGTATTGCGGAACACGAATACTGTAATTTTTCTAACTTGAAAATACTTTACATTCGAACTCATCTAATTCAATAGAAAACTCCATGTTAACAGCGATTCTAATCCTCAGTCTGAATTCTTGTTCTTGCAGCCGAAAATCGAAGCAGCCGCTTGCCGAATTGTGATGTGTCGCGGGCGGGCGGGGACGGCTCGCCGGCCGGCGTTGGTCGGGAAGGATGCCGCGCGCACGTGCCCGATCAGGCCAAGACCTGGCGTCGGTACGACGAACGGCAAGAGCGAACGGCAAACATGCCGTTCATTCGCCGTCGCTTGGCGGCTTCATGAGAGAAAACAATTCGTCGACGGTCCTTTCCGCGATCTCGCGCACGCGGTCGGTATCGAGCGCCCCGGCAATCCTCACCTGCCGCACGACGGCGAGGATTTCGTCGCGGAAGCCGGTCAGGAATGACAGCGGATCCTTTGAATCGTTGGCTATTCTGGCAATCAGGCCGGTGACCAATATCTGACAAGCAATCATGCGGCCGTTCAACTCCTCCATTACGCCCCCCTGGCTACCGTTGTCGTCATCGACAGTCGTGACTCCTTGACAGCCGTTAGGGAAGAGGACGTTGAAGAAAAATGCGTTGCATGACCACCGCTCCTTGAAAGGCCTTGTTGCCGCTCGGCGCACGGCGCCAAGGCGAAGGTTAGGCTAACGTTCACATCCCGCTGCCGTTCGCGGTCACGCGACCGCCGCCTTGCGCGCAAGCGTCTGCCGCACCTCGAAGCCCTCGAATTTCGGATGCTCCAGATAAAGCGGTCCGGTCGTCTCGTTGCCGGCCCGCGCATGTGCGGCGCGGAACTCCTCCGATTTGGTCCACGCCTCGAAGGCGGCTCTGCTCTGCCACACCGTCTGGGAGGCGTAGAGCGTATGATCTTCCGCCTGGGGGCCGCGCAGCAGATGGAACTCGATGAAGCCCGGCACGCGCTCAAGATGGGAATCGCGGCTCAGCCAGACTTTTTCGAACGCTTCTTCGGCGCCGCGCTTCACGCGAAAACGATTCATGGCGATGAACATCGTCTTTTCTCCCGATGGCATGGGACGTCAGCTATTGCTCTTTACTCCATTTCAGATGGTCAGAGAGGCCTTAAAGGTGATCTGGCCGGAATGTTCGAGCGCGTTTTTGAGATCGAGACGACAGTGAGCCGGCATCCGGCATCCGGCGCGCCGTTCGTGTTGCCCCAGGCGATGACGCCGCACTTGCGCCGGTCGTCCGCCTGATCCTCTCGCCCCTCGGCGAAAGGCGCGCGCAGAACGAGGAGAACTGCAGGCCGGCGGCTTCGCCTCGACTTTTCCCCATGACCCCGTTAAGCGGACCGATGGACGCAGTTCCTGGATCGTGATTGATGCAATCCGCAAGGGCCTTATCGGCCGAACGCTCCGTTCCGCCGGCGCGGGCGCCGTGGCTGCTCGCCGGCC